>JALYNB010000224.1 GCA_030773395.1 Actinomycetota bacterium | reverse complement strand
TCTCGACGCCGCTACGTCGGGGGGCCCCGCTCCCTCGCTCCGACCGGGCGCTACGCGCCGCGTCGGGGGCCCATGCCCTCGCCCCGGTCGTCCCGGGGCAGGGGGCGCAGCGGCCAGGTCGAGGCGGGCGCCGTCGACGCGGTGTCCGCCAGCGACTTCAGAGCGTCCGCGAGCAGGTCGATGAGACCGGGCGGGCGGACGTGCGCGGGCTCCGACACGGCTCCGGCTCCGGCTCCCGCTCCGGGCGAGACCGGCTCCTCCGGCGCCGCCTGGGCGTCGGGGCGGCGACCCGGCGCGCCGTCAGCCGCCGCCCTCGGGCCGGGCCTCACGGTGACCGTCAGCCTCGTGGCCCTGCCGCGCTTGCTCCCGCCGCGCGCCTTCGCGACGCGGAGGTCGACGCCCCCGTCGGCGGTCGCCGCCGCGACGAGGTCCAGCTCGAGGGTGGCGGTGTCGACGTGGACGCCGTCGGCCTCGCCGCGCTGGAGCTCGTCGCCCAACGCACGCAGGACGTCGGCCAGCGCCGGCTCTGCCTGGTCGGGGTCAGCCATGTCGCGCTCCCGTTCGTCGGTCCCGGACGGCCCGGCTGGCCCGTCCGCGTGCTCGTCCCGCTCCGCGTGGCGCCCTGGAGCGGCACACGAGATCATGCCCCCGTGCCCGCACACGCGCTGCCCCCGGTCCTGCTCCTCCACGGCGCCTGGCACGGCGCGTGGTGCTGGGAGCCCGTCGTGCGCCCCTGGTGGTCCGCGGCCACCCCGTGCTAGCCCTGGACCTGGCGGGCGGCGGGCTGCGCGCCCGCGACCCCCTCGCCTACCGGTCCGTCGACCGGGGCGGGCTCGCCACCGAGGTCTCCCCGCTCGGTCGGCTCAGCGCAGCGGAGTACGCGCGGGACGCGGTCACCGCCGTACGGGAGCTGGCCGAGGTGCACGGTCCGGTCGTCGTCGTGGGGCACAGCCTGTCCGGCGTCGTGCTGCACCACGTGGGGGAGGAGGTCCCCGACCTCGTGCGACGGCTCGTCTACGTCGGCGCCCTCGCGCCCGCGCCGGGAGGCACGGTCCTCGCCGACGCGGCCGGTCCCGCGTTCGCCGACTCCCTGTTCCTGCCCCTGCCGGTCAGCGACCCCGTGGCCACCGGGGTGATGCGGATCGACTGGGACGCCCCGGACGAGCAGTACCGCCACCTCGCCCGCGAGTGCTTCTACGCCGACGTGCCCGACGACGTCGCGGCGACCGCGCGCCGGCTGCTCACGCCGGACGTACCGGCCCGGCTCTACAGCGACCCGGTCCGGCTGTCCGCCGAGCGATGGGGCTCGGTGGCCCGCGCCTGGGTCCGCACGGCGCAGGACCGGGCGGTGCCGCCCGCCGCGCAGGACCTCAGCATCGCGGCGCTCGACGCCGCTTTCCCGGGCCGCGCCTTCACAGTGCGGGAGCTCGCGACGGGGCACTCCCCGTTCCTGTCCGCGCCGGCGCAGCTCGTCGACGTGCTCGTCGAGCTCAGCGCGGACTGACAGCCCACCCCCGGGGACGGCGCCGAGGCCGCTCCCGCGGGTGTGGCACACGCGGCGCCACGTGCTCGGCGCGGATCCCGATCGCCATGAAGCGCGACATGGCGCGTTGCAGCGGCGGGGTCCGGCCGAGCAGGCGGAAGACCCGCGGCAGGTCGCCGCTCCGGGGGGAGCGGGCGGAGGAGG
This sequence comes from Actinomycetota bacterium, assembly GCA_030773395.1. GTDB lineage: Bacteria > Actinomycetota > Actinomycetes > JALYNB01 > JALYNB01 > JALYNB01. Next base: position 3,163 of record JALYNB010000224.1, on the reverse strand, counting down.
GGAACAGCTGCCGCTGCATCAGCATCTGCACGCGCTGCGTCAGGCGGGTCGGCAGGGAACGGCGGCGCTGCACGCGGGCCAGGTCGCGCTCGTGGAGCGTGCCGCGAAGCAGGGGCTCGGTGAGGAGATTGGCGGCCGCGACCGCGTCCTGGATCGCCAGGTTGATCCCGATGCCGCCGACGGGGGACATCGCGTGTGCAGCGTCGCCGAGGCACAGCAGCCCCGGTCGGTGCCACCGGCGCAGCCGGTCGACCCGCACCTCGAGGAAGCCCGTGTCGTCCCAGTCGCGCAGCGCGCCGTCGAGCCGGTCGGCGAGGAACGGCATCGCGGCTCGGAGGTCGGCGCGCAGGGCCTCGATGCCGGCGGCCCGCAGCCCGGCGTACGCCCCCTTGGGCATCGTGTAGGCACCCTGCCAGTAGCCGCCCCGGTCGATCATCGGGAGGAAGCGGCTGCCGGTGAGGCGCGCGAACGTCGCGGGCGGGTCGCCGGGAGCCTTCGGCAGCCGGTACCAGAGCACGTCCATCGGGGCGCCGAACTCGACCCGGGCCAGCCGCGCAGCGCGGCGCACCGCGGAGTGCCGGCCGTCGGCGGCGACGGTCAGCATGGCCCGCACCTCGCGCTCCTCGCCGGCGGCGTGATCGCCGCGGTCGCGGTAGCGGACGCCGAGCACCCGCCCGCCCTCCTCGACGAGGCCCACGACCTCGGCCTGCCGCAGCAGCCGGAACGACGGGTGGCGGCGGGCCTCCGCGACGAGGAAGTCGAGGAAGTCCCACTGCGGCACCATCGACAGCGCCTGGAAGCGGCCGGGCAGGCGGGTGAAGTCGCCCAGGGTGAGCGTCCCCGAGTCCGTGACCAGCGTGAACCCCGTCGTGCGCTGCTGGGGCAGGCGGTCGAACCCGGCCAGCAGGCCGAGCTCGTCCAGCACCTGCAGTGTCGACGCGTGGATCGTGTCGCCGCGGAAGTCGCGGTGGAAGTCCGCGTGCTTCTCGAGCACGACGACATCCACGCCCGCGCGGGCCAGCAGCAGCGCCAGCATCGCGCCGGCCGGCCCGCACCCGGCGATGCAGACGGTGGCGGTCGTCGGGGGGTCCTGGGTGGTCGTGCGGCCACTCGTGCTCGGCGCTGCGGTCACGGGCCGACCCAGCTCGGCGGTGCCTCGACGTGGACGACGGGCAGGTCGAACCGCGAGCGGATCGTCTGAGGGAGCTTCGCCCTCAGCCAGCGCGAGCTTCCGCCGGGCAGGGTGGGGATCACCACGCCGGCGTACGGGGACTCGCCCCCCAGCTCGTGCTCCACCGCCTCAACGGGGTCCGCGGCTGCGACCCGGGCGTGCAGGAGGTCGATGCCGGCCTCGGCGAGCCTGGCGCAGCCCTTCTCGGCGTGCTCGCGCGCGATGGACTCGGCCCGCTCGCCGATGTCGCGGCGCAATGACAGGTGCCGAGCGGGAGTCTCGGGGACGACGAGCACGAACCGCGCCTCCGGGTCCCGCTGGCAGATCCGCTGCAGTTCGTCGACCAGGTGGGGATACGGGACCGTCTGGTTCGCGACGAGGAGATACCGGGACACGCGCGACCTTCCTTCCCTCGACCGTGGAGCCGCAGGAGCTCAGGTGCCGCGGGTGAGTGGCCGCGAGCACTCGCGGCACCGCCGAGCGTAGGACGGCGGGTGCCCCTTGTCAGCAGTCCACGGGGGCTGGTGGGCGGCGGGCCTCGAGGCGTCAGCTGCGACGCGCGCGGGTGTCGGCCAGAGGGACACGGCAAAGGGAAGAAAATGGCGCAGAATGGCGTACGGCGAACGGCGCTCAGGGTCGTCCTCACCCGTCCGGCGCATGCCCGCGGACACGTCGTGCTCGACCCTTGCGGAATGCGCGAGCCAACGCTCCCCTCGTCATACCGCGGCGATCGGCAGGAACTGCTCGAACGGGATGAGGAGCGCTTGTGAGCCCCCTCGGGGACCGGCTCCGGCGACTGGCGGGCCGCGACCGGCCGTCGTTCCGAGGCGCCGACAGCGCCGCCGACCGCGGGCTGAAGAACGGGCTCGTGCTCGCCGCCGTCGCCGCCGACGAGGCGGAGGCCCTCGCCCTGGCGAACAGCGCGGAGGGGCGTGGTCCGCACGCCGCCCTGGCGCTGCGCTGGGCCGCTGACCGGCTGCAGGAGCTGGACCGCGCCGACGCGGGCTCGGCGGTGCTCCGGTCGTGGGCGGAGCGGGCCGACCTGCGGTAGCCCGTGTGCTGGGGGGACCTGCGAAGTCGCCCGGTCGGTGCCCCACGCCGACGTCCGAGTCACGGGAGCTGGTGTCCACGAACTGCCGGTACTGCCGGTACTGGCGCGCCGGGGCCACTCTCCCTCTCGCCGGGGACAGGTGCCGTCACCGGAGAGGACAGGCCGTGCTCGACCTGCGCGACCTGACCCCCCAGCCCGCCGGCTTCGGCGCGTGCTCCACCTGCCCCTACGTGTCGACGGCGACCCCGGCGCTGTGCTTCGCTGCGCCAACGGGGGTGTCATCGCCGAGCCCGGGCCCCGCTGCCCGGTCTGCGACGGGGCCCTCGCCGACGACGGCCGGTGTGCCAACACCGTCTGCACGCTCCCGGACCGCGCCTTCACCGCATCCACACCGTGTCGGCGAGGCCGGAGGACATGTGGCACGTGCTCTACCGCTAGAAGTACGACGAGGAGCGCGAGTGGTCCGCCGTCCTCCGGCGGGTGCTCGCCGGGTTCCTCGAGGCCCGGCGCGCGGAGCTGCGCCCTACAGCCTGATCACGACGGGGGCGCCTACATCGGGCCCCGGGCGGTCCGTCTCTGGGACTACCTGCGCCCCATGCTCGACGCCGCCGTCGGCCACGGCCCGCAGGTCGCGCACGACGTCCTCGCCAAGGCGGGGCCCACCGCGCGCTTTCTGGGACTCGGCGTGGAGGAGCGGCGGGCCATCGCCGAGGGTCCGCTGCGGGAGGCGCTGTCCGTGCCCGACCCCGGGCGCGTCGCCGGGCGGCGCGTGCTGGTGTTCGACGACGTCTACTCCGAGGGGTTCTCCCTGCGGGAGATGGCCCGCGCCCTGCTGGACGCCGGGGCGGTCGAGGTGTCGGGCGTGGTCCTGGCCGGGCGCAAGGGCGGCTGACCGGGCGCCGGCCTCAGGCGGCGAGCGCCCCGGGTTGGGGCTGCGGCGC
>JALYNB010000223.1 GCA_030773395.1 Actinomycetota bacterium | reverse complement strand
GGTGACGAGCGGCGAGGGGCCGGTCACCACGGCGGTAGCGTTCCCCCGTGACCAGCCTGAAGGAGCGACTCCAGAGCGACCTCACCGAGTCGATGCGCGCGCGCGACGAGCTCCGCACCGCGACGCTCCGGATGGCCCTGACCGCCGTCACGAACGAGGAGGTGGCCGGCAAGGCGTCCCGGACGCTGTCCGACGACGACGTGGTCCGCGTGCTGACCCGCGAGGCGAAGAAGCGCCGGGAGGCCGCGACGGCGTACGACGACGGCGGCCGGCCCGACCGCGCCGACCGGGAGCGGGCGGAGGGCGCCGTCCTCGAGGGCTACCTGCCCGCGCACCTGTCGGACGAGGAGCTGGCCGAGCTCGTGCGCGGCGCCGTTGCGGAGGTCGGGGCGACGGGCCCGCGCGAGATGGGCGCGGTCATGAAGGTGCTGAACCCGCGGGTGTCGGGGCGTGCCGAGGGCGGGCGGGTGGCGGCCGTGGTGCGGGCCGCGCTGACGGGCGGCTGAGCAGGCGCCTCGCCACTCTGGCCCGTCGGCCGCCTACCGCCCGCTGCTCCGCACGATCTGCACGGTCGACCCCGGGCGCACGTCCCGGCCGGCCCGCGGGGACTGCGCGGCGACCGCCCCTTCCCGCACGGACGATCGCGTCCGGCGGCTCGCCACGCTGGGGTCGAGCCCGGCGTCCTCGATGACCTGCTGCGCCTCGGCGACCGACAGGCCCACGACGTCGGGCACCGCGACCTGCCCGTTGGACGTCTGCGGCTGGGGCCGGGGGAACGACACGACCGGCTGGCCCTGCAGGGCCTGGCGCATCTGCTGCGACCAGATGCTCGCGGGCATCTCGCCCCCGGTCTGGCCCGTGGACCGGTTGCCGTCGGTGTGTCCGATCCACACGGCGCTCGCCAACTGCGGCGTGTAGCCGGCGAACCAGGCCGCCCAGGTGTTCTGCGCCGTCCCGGTCTTCCCGGCGGCCGGTCGCCCGATGTCCGCCCGCTGGCCCGTGCCGTTGCGGATGACCCCGCTGAGCAGGTCCGTGGTCGTCGCCGCGATCCGCTCGTCGAGCACGCGCTCGCACCGGGGTGGTGCCACCGGCAGGGGTGCGCCGGAGCCGTCGGTGACCTCGAGGACCCCGCGGGGCTCACAGCGCACGCCGCCGGCGGCGAGCGAGGCGTAGGCGTTCGTGAGGCCCAGCACCGAGACGGCGTAGCCCCCGAGGACCACCGAGCAGCCGCTGCGGGCCACCTCGTCGCCGGGCAGGTCCGAGCCGAGGCGCTCGCCCGCGCGGGCGATCGCGTCGGCGCCGACGCGCTCGGCGAGCTGGTAGAAGTAGGTGTTCGTCGACTGGGCGGTGGCCCGGCGCATGTCGACCCGGCCGGCGGAGGTCCCGCCGTAGTTCTCGACGCCGTCGTCGTCGTCGCACTTGCGGGTGACGTAGCGGGACGGGGAGTTGAACCGCTGGCCGACCGGGATCCCGGCCTCGAGCGCCGCGACGATCGCGAAGGCCTTGTAGGTGGAGCCGGGCTGCCAGTTGCGGATGGTCGCCAGCGGGATCGTCGTCTGCCCCGCGGCCTGGTCCTCGCCGTACGGCTGGCTCACGGCCATGGCCAGGACGTCCCCGGTGCCCGGCTGGATCATCACGGTCGCGGCCTGCTGCGTGCCGCGCCGCGCGCGCTCGACGGCCCCCTGCGCCGCCTGCTGCGCCTGCGGCTGGATGCTCGTGCGGATCGTGAGCCCGCCCGTGAGCACGCGCGCGGTGCGCTCCTCCGGCGTCGCCCCGAACGCCGGCTCGTCGGGGATGACGGTGCCCATGACCCAGTCGCAGTAGAAGGGGTAGGGGCTCGTCACGCAGCCGTTCTGCGGGGCCGTCGGGTTCAGTCCCAGCTCCGACGTCTTGGCCGCCTCGACATCAGCCGGTGCCGCCTTGCCGAGCTCGGCCATGCGGGTCAGCACGACGTCGCGCCGCTCCTTCGCGCGGTCCGGGTTGCGCAGCGGGTCGTACGCCGACGGGCTCTGCACCAGGCCCGCGAGCAGCGCGGACTCCGCGAGCGTCAGCTGCTCGACGGGCTTGGAGTAGAAGCGCTGCGCGGCCGTGCCGATCCCGTACGCACCCGCGCCGAAGTAGGCGATGTTCAGGTAGCGCTCGAGGATCTCGTCCTTGCCGAGCTGCTGCTCGACAGCGAGCGCCAGACGGGCCTCCCGGGCCTTGCGGGCGGTGGACTGCTCCGTCGCGGCCGCCTGCTCCTCCTCCGTCTTCGCGCTCGTCAGGAGCACGTTCTTCACGTACTGCTGGGTCAGCGTCGAGCCGCCCTGGCGCACCTCGCCGGCCCGCTGGTTGGTGACGAACGCGCGCGCGAGACCGCGGACGTCGACGCCGTTGTGCTCGTAGAAGCGCGTGTCCTCGATCGCCAGCAGGGCGTCGCGGGCGGACTGCGGGACCCTGTCGAGCGGCACGAGCACGCGGTTCTCCTGGAACACCCTCGCCAGCACGCTGCCGTCGGCGGCGAGCAGCGTGCTCACCTGCGGCAGCGGGGGCGCCGTGAGCTCCTGCGGCAGGGCGTCGAACGTGTCGGTGCCGGCGCGGGCGGCCAGTCCGGCGGCCCCCACGACGGGGAGGCCGAGACCGGCGATGAGGACGCCGACGAGCGCGCTCACGAGGAGGATCAGGGGCGCTCGCGTGAGGGTTCGAGTCATCTCGGTCGCCAGTCTACGGCGGGCGTCCTGCAGCCCGCGCCCTCCGGGGGCCCGGACGACGGGGTACTGACTCGAAGGGACCAGAGGAAGATGGTCCGCACGGTCCTGTCGGTGCCCGGCGCGGCTGCCTACTTTCGTGGCGAGCCCATCGGCGGCAGAGGCTCTGTTGCCGGCGACCCTCAGCGACGAGGAAGAGCATGAGCACGACGGCAGCCCCGCCCCTCCCACGCCAGCGCACGTCCGCGGCCTCGCCCGTGCGCGGCGTGCCGGTGCCCGCGCCTCGCCTGCCCTCGGACCCCGTCGAGGACTGGGCCTCGGCGGCCATCTGCCGCGGCGCAGACCCGGACGCGCTCTTCGTGCAGGGCGCCGAGCAGCAGCAGGCCAAGCAGGTCTGCGTGCGCTGCCCCGTCCGCACGGAGTGCCTCGCGGACGCCCTCGACAGCCGGGTCGAGTTCGGCGTCTGGGGCGGCATGACGGAGCGGGAGCGCCGCGCCCTGCTGCGCCGGCGGCCGAACGTGACGTCGTGGCGACGCCTGCTCGAGGCGGCCCGCAGTGAGCACGAGGCCCGGGCGCGGGCGGAGGAACGGCTGCGGGTGGCCGGCTGACCCGAGCCGCGGTGTCAGGCGGGGGCGGCCGCGGCGAGCCCCCCGGCCAGGTCGTGGCCGATCCGCCGCAGCCCGTCGAGGTCGTTGACGTCGCTGGCGAAGGCGGCGACCTCGACGACGGGCACGGTCGGGTGGGCACCGGTGAAGCGGGACTGCAGGTGCCGCTCGCGGGCGGCCAGGGTGACGCGCTCCGCGTGCAGGCGCAGCACGGCGGGCGTGAGCCGGTCGTCCCCGCGCCGCTCGATTACCTCCGCGGCGGCGATGCTGCGCTCCGCGGAGAGGCCCTCCGCGGCGCTGCGGTGCACACGGTTGACCACGAGCCCGGCCAGCGGCATGCGCTCGGTGGCCAGGCGGTCGACGAAGTACGACGCCTCGCGCAGCGCGTCGCGCTCGGGCGCGGCGACCACCACGAACGCCGTCCCCGGCGCCTTCAGCAGGTCGTAGGTCGCCTGGGCCCGGGAGCGGAAGCCGCCGAACATCGTCTCGAGCGCGGCCACGAACGTGGACACGTCCTTGAGCAGCTGGGCACCGATGATTTTCGTGAGCACGCCCGAGACCATCCCGACCCCGGCGGAGACGACCTTGACGTAGGCCCGCCCGCCCGCCTTCGCGGGTGCCAGTAGGAGGCGCAGCATGCGGCCGTCGAGGAACGTGGCGAGCCGGTCGGGGGCGTCGAGGAAGTCCAGGGCGGACCGGGTCGGGGGGGTGTCCACGACGATGAGGTCCCAGTCGGCATCGGCCTGCAGCTGGCTCAGCTTCTCCATGGCCATGTACTCCTGCGTGCCGGAGAAGGTCGACGACAGGGACTGGTAGAAGGGGTTGGCGATGATCGCCTCGGCGCGGTCGCGGTCGGAGTGCGCGAGCACGAGCTCGTCGAACGTCCGCTTCATGTCGAGCATCATCGCGTGCAGCTCACCGGTGGACCGCCCGCCGGCGCCGTCCGCCGAGCCGCCCACGCCGGCGACCCGCCGGGGGGTGTTGTCGAGCTCCGTGAGCCCCATCGACTGGGCGAGCCGACGGGCCGGGTCGATCGTCAGCACGACGACGCGTCGCCCGCGCTCGGCCGCCCGCAGGGCGAGGGCGGCCGCGGTCGTCGTCTTGCCGACCCCGCCGGAGCCGCAGCAGACGAGGATGCGGGCCCGGTCGAGCGCGGCGTCGACGTCGAAGGCCGGGGGGCCGGCGCTACCGCTGCCGCCGATCACGCCGCCCCCTGCTCGGTGATCTCCCCGGCGAGACGGTAGAGGCAGGCGAGGTCGCCGGCGTCCGGTAGGAGGGGCAGCTCCACCACGGGCCGCCCGAGGTCGGCGAGGTCGCCGCGCAGCCGCTGCTCGAGGGCGACGCGGCGGGCGTGCTCGCCGGCCTCGGCCACCAGCACGGCGGCTATGCGCTCGTCGAGGTCGAGGCCTGCCGTGGACGCCGAGCGGGCGAGCGCCGCCGGCTCCAGCCGGTCCTGGGCGGCCCGGTCGAGCTCCGCTGTCGGCAGGAGCGGCTCGCGGACCATGTTCACGAAGACGCGGCCGAGCGGGAAGCCGGCTGCGGCGAGCTCGCCCAGGCCGTCGGCCGTCTCCTGCACCGGCATCTCCTCCAGCAGCGTGACGAGGTGGACGGCGGTCTGCGGCGACCGCAGCACCTGCATGACGCCTTCCGACTGCGTCTTGATCGGGCCCATGCGCGCGAGCCCGGCGACCTCCGCCGTGACGTTGAGGAACCGGGTGATGCGACCGGTGGGCGGGGCGTCGAGGACGACAGCGTCGTACGCCGGGTGCCCGCGCTCGCGCCGCACCACCGCCTCCTTGACCTTGCCGGTGAGCAGGACGTCGCGCATGCCGGGCGCGATCGTCGTCGCGAAGTCGATCGCGCCGACCTTGCGCAGCGACCGGGCTGCGATCCCCGTGCTCTTGATCCGGTAGAACATCTCGAGGTAGTCGAGCAGCGCGGCCTCGGGGTCGATGGCGAGCGCCACGAGGTCGCCGCCGCCGGGGGCGACGGCGACGCGGCGCTCCTCGTAGGGCAGGGGCGGTGTGTCGAACAGCCGGGCGATGCCCTGGCGGTTCTCCACCTCGGTCAGCAGGACGCGCCGCCCGCTGCGCGCGAGGGCCAGCGCGAGCGCGGCGGCGACCGTCGTCTTGCCGGTCCCGCCCTTCCCGGTCACCACGTGGAGCCGCGCCCCGCCGACGGCCCCGCCTCCGCTCGCGGTCACCCCGCGCTCCCGCCGCCGACCGCTGCCACGGGCGGGAGAGTATCCGCGCCGCTGGCGGCTCAAGCCTCGCGATCTCCCCGGGCTGGTGGACGACGGCGAGGCGAAAGCCCTGCGCCACCAAATCGTCACAGTGGGTAGCAAAGCTTCGATCACCTTTGAGTCAGACCCCCATTACTGGGAACAATTCCGTCACAAGGTCTCGGCATACGGGCTGTCAGCGATTACGGTGCGTCATCCACAGACCTGTGATCCAGAGCACAGCCCCTATGCGCCCCCGTCGTCGTGGGCGCGGGAGTCGAGGTGAACCATGGCCCATGTCCCCCCGCAGGCCCTCTCACTCGCCGCACGCCTCGTGGAGCCGACCTGGCGCGCGTCCGCCGCGTGCCACGGCGTCGACGCCGAGCACTTCTTCCCGCCGAGCCACTTCGAGCGCAAGCCCGAGAAGGACCTCCGCGAGGGGGCGGCCCGCGCCCTGTGCGCGCGGTGTCCCGTCCGGCAGGAGTGCCTCGACTACGCCCTGCTCGTCGAGGAGCCGCACGGGATCTGGGGCGGCATGAACGAGCTCGAGCGCCGGCGGCTGCTCCGCCAGCGGTCAGCGTCGCCACGCGTCCAGACCGCGTCCGCACCCGGCCCCCGCCTGAGCGTGGCCCGCGCCGACTAGGGTCGCGCCCACGCCCGGCCGGGAGCCGGTCGGCAGAGCCCAGGAGGCGCCCGTGACCACGTGGGAGTACGCGACGGTCCCCCTGCTGGTCCACGCGACCAAGCAGATTCTCGACACCTGGGGGGCCGACGGCTGGGAGCTCGTCCAGGTGGTGCCCGGGATGAGCGCCGAGCAGCTGGTCGCCTACTTCAAGCGGCCCCGGGACCAGGCCTCCTGATGAGCGAGCAGTCCGCGGCGGCAGGCGCGTCGCCGGAGGCCCGGCTCCGCGAGCTCGGGCTCGCGCTCCCGCCGGTCGCGGCGCCCCTGGCGGCGTACGTCCCGGCGGTCCGGGTCGGCGACCTCGTCTTCACGTCCGGTCAGCTGCCCCTGGTCGACGGCGAGCTCCCGGTCAGCGGGCCCGTCGGCGCCGGCCCTGACGCCAAGGTCATCCCGGAGACGGCGACCGAGCTCGCCCGCCGCTGCGCGCTGAACGCGCTCGCGG
>JALYNB010000222.1 GCA_030773395.1 Actinomycetota bacterium | reverse complement strand
GATCCGCACGGCTGCCGCGGGCGCCACGCCGGGCGCGGGTTGCCCGGCGGGCGGCGGGGGGTAGTGGCCGCCCGCCGCGCCACGGTGGTGCGGCTCGGGGAGGCCTTGTGTCACGGGACAAGACGCTCGTCATCGTGCTGGCGGGCGGGGCGGGCAGCCGGCTCGCGCCCCTCACCGACGAGCGGGCCAAGCCCGCCGTCCCCTTCGCGGGCACCTACCGCCTCGTCGACTTCCCGCTCAGCAACTGCATGCACTCCGGGCTGTCCGACGTGTGGGTCATCGAGCAGCAGAACCCCGTGTCGCTCGCCGCGCACCTGTCCAACGGGCGTCCCTGGGACCTCGACCGGACGTACGGCGGACTGCTCGTCCTCCACCCGCACCTGGGTGACGAGCGGGGCGGGTTCCACCAGGGCACCGCCGACGCGCTGTGGCGCAACGAGGGTCTCATCCGCGAGTTCGGGGCGGAGTCGCTCGTGGTCGTCAGCGCCGACGCCATCTACCGCCTCGACTACGCGGCCGTCGTCGCGGAGCACCGGGAGACCGGCGCCGACGTGACGATGGTGACGACGGAGGTCGACCCGCAGGACGCTCCCCGCTACGGCATCGTGCGCTGCGACGGCGACCGCGTCGTCGACTACGCCTACAAGCCCGACGAGCCGGCGACGGACCTCGCCACCAACGAGGTCTTCGTCTTCCGCGCCCAGCGCGCCCTCGACGTCCTCGCCGAGCTGGGCCGCGACGCCGACCCGGAGGAAGGCATGGGCGACCTCGGCGACGGCTTGCTGCCCCGGCTCGTGGCCGACGGCGGCGCGCGCCAGCACCCGCTGGCCGGCTACTGGCGCGACGTGGGGACGCACCAGGCCTACTGGCAGGCCCACATGGACCTGCTCGAGGACCCGGCCCCGCTGCGGCTGGACGACCCCTCCTGGCAGATCCTGTCCCGGCCGACCCAGCGGATGCCCGCGCGGGTCGAGGGCAGCGCCGAGGTCGACCGCGCCCTGCTCTCCCCCGGCGCGGTGGTGCGGGGACGGGTGGAGCGCTCCGTGCTCGCGCCGGGCGTGGTCGTCGAGGAGGGGGCCGTTGTGCGGGACTCCGTGCTCCTGCACGACGTGCGGGTCGAGGCGGGCGCCGTCGTGGAGCGCGCGGTGCTGGACGAGGCCGCGGTCGTCGGGCGCGGGGGGCGCGTCGCCGGCGGCGACGCACTCGAGGTGCTCGGGCGCGGGGCGCGCGTCCAGGGGGAGTGAGGCCGGGCCGGGCGGCCCGCGCAGGCGCCGCCCGGCCCGCCGCCTCAGGCGAGCGTGGTCGTGATGTCGATGGCCCCTCGCAGGCTGCGGTCGACGGGGCACGCGTCGGCGTGGAACCCCAGCACCCGCTCCGCCGTACGGCGTTGGTCCTCGTCGAGGGTGAGGCCGCTGTAGGTGACGGCGATCCGCTTGAGCACGAGCACCTTGCCCTCGAGCTCGACCTCGCCTCGGGCTGTCCCCACCAGACCGGTGGGGTCGATCCGCCGGGCCGCGAGGGCACCGGCGAACGTCCCGGTGAGTCAACCGACGGCGGCGCCGACGAGGTGGTCGATCGTGCTGGCGTGCTCGGGAAAGGTGCCGGGCGCGCGCCCGTAGTGTTCGGCGATCGCGCCGTGCATGCCGTAGGGCACGGGGTGCTCCTCGCCGGGCAGGCGGGCGTGGCGCAGCCCGTCGGGCTGCCGCTCCACACGGACCTCGGACACGTACGCCACGTCGCTCATCGGACTCCTCGTCACTGGTCGCTGGGGGCTGCGCTCACGTCGGCGAGCGCCGACGACGGGTCGACCTCGAGGGCGAGGTCGCCGATGCTCACGATGCCCACGACACGGCCACCCTCGACCACGGGGACGCGGCGCACCGCGCGCGAGCGCATGGTCTGCACCACCTGGGTGAGGCTCGCGTCGGGGCCCACGCTCTCGACGTCGGTGCTCGCCACGTCGGACACCGGGGTGGTCGCGACGTCCCTGCCGTCCGCGACCGCCCGCACGGTGATGTCGCGGTCGGTGACGACACCGTGGACGGCGCCGTCCGCGGTCACCACGAGGACGCCGGTGTCGGCCGCGCGCATGAGCCGGGCGGCCTCGAGCACCGGCTGGCTCGCGTCGATGGTCACCGGGTTGGCCGTCATGACGTCCCGCACCGTCTGTACCACGCCATGCTCCTCCCGCCGTCCCCGCTGCCTCGGCTCGGGGTCCTTCCCCACGCGGCGGCTCGGCTCACCCTGGTGACTGGAGTCGGGGGACGACGGCTCCCGGACGAGCCGAGGCCCCGGCGCGGTGCGCCGGGGCCTCTGCTGCGGGACCTGGGAGGTCAGAGGGGCTGGACCTGCTCGGCCTGCGGGCCCTTCTGGCCCTGCGTGACCTCGAACTCCACGCGCTGGTTTTCCTCCAGCGACCGGTAGCCCTGGGTCTGGATCGCGCTGTGGTGGACGAAGACGTCAGCGCCGCCACCGTCCTGCGCGATGAAGCCGTAGCCCTTCTCGGCGTTGAACCACTTCACGGTGCCCTGTGCCATGGGGAGCTCTCTCCTGTGCGGTGTGTCGAGGCCGCTGACTGCGACCTCGGGCTGCTGTGCCCTGCGACGACTCCGCCCGGGGGTGGCCCGGAGAGCGAACTCGCCCGCGCGTGGTCCTGCGGGCGTCACAACGACGAACGAGGAACTGCAACTGCAACCGGGACAGACGCTACCAGCCGTCGGCCGAGTCGGGCAGGCAGGGTGTGGACCGGTGTCAGTGCTGCGCGACAGGGGCGCCGGGGTAGGCCGCGACACGCAGTCGGCCGAGCGGGCCCGGCCGGAGGCTGCCGCTCGCCGTCGGGTCGAAGCGCGGCTCGGTCCCGTCGGGCAGGCGCTCGCCGAGCCGGAGCCGGGCGAGGGTGACCGGCCCGCCGCCACGGGCCGCGAGCGCGAGGTCGAGACAGGCCCCGGCGAGCCCGCTCGCGACCGCCAGGTCGCCCAGGCGTCCTGCTCCGGCCTCCGCCGGGCGGGGCGGCGAGGGGCGCGGGGGGAGGGCGAGCAGGAGCACGGGAGCCTTCCCCCCGCCGATCCGGTAGCTGAGCAGACTGCTGTACGTCGCCGCGAGGTGGTCCTGTCCCGGTCGGCCGAGCCTGCGCTGCCACGGCCCCCGCCCCAGCGCCGAGTCGACCAGCACGTCGCGCAGCCCCGCGGGCGACGCGACGCGCACGGCGAGCCCCAGAACGTCGGGCAGGGGCCGGGGCAGCCCGAAGCCCCGGGAGAACCGCACGACCGCGGGCCAGCGCCCGGGGGTGTCGAACAGGTCGACACCGGACTCCCAGGATCGCTCGGGCACCTCGAGGACCCCCGCGAACAGCGCCCCCCGGTTGTGCACGGCGCGGGCCCCGGGGCGCCGGCGGGCCACGGCACCGAAGGCGGCGCGCAGCAGGCGGGCGGCACCGGGCGGCGCAGCGTTCCGGGGGTCGGGACCGGAGGGGGCGGTGGTCATGGCCTTCTCCTCGTGCACGCGTGGGACGGCTTGCTTACCCCGGCGACCCGCCGCCCGCCCCTGGGGCGGCCTCCCTCGTGAGGTGACCCTCGCGACACCTCCGCATCACTGCGGGGCCAGCGTCAAAGCACCTCTGCCAGGGGAGGAACGGGCTATGGAGAAGTCATGACCGACCACAGCATCGCGGCCCTGCTGCTGAAGGGCCTCCCGGTCGAGGAGCGCGACCGCGTCGTCGACCGGCTGCAGCAAGCGGCTCTCGACGAGCGCTCCGCCGCCGAAGCGGGCCACCCCCGGCCCTTCCCGGGCCCGCCGCCGCCCCGAGCGCCCCGCCCGTTCGGCGGCGCGAGCGGCGTCCACGCCAGCGAGGCTGAGCTGGAGCAGGCCGCGAACGCCCCCTGGCGCGGGTCCGCGTAGACGTCACACGGATGGCGGCGAACCCGACGGGTCCGGCCGCCGTACTACCTGCACAAGCCAAGAGTTCTCTCATCGGAGGAAGACCATGACCTCGTCCCACGGCCACGGCCCCGGGGCCGTCGGCAAGACAATGACCCTCAACCGCGCATTCGCCGGCGGCTTCGGCGCGGTCTACGCGCTCGTCGGCCTGGTTGGCTTCGCCGTCAGCGGCAGTGTCCCGTTCGCCGGTCAGGAGGGCGCGAGCCTCCTCGGCTTCGGCGTCAACGGCCTGCACAACATCGTCCACCTCCTGGTCGGCGCGGCGCTGCTCGCGGGCTTCGCCGGCGGCCACGCCGCCGCGCGCTCCGTCAACCTCGCCGTCGGTGGCGTCTACGCCCTGCTGGCCGTCGGCGGCCCGTTCATCAACGACACGGCCGTCGACCTGTTCGGTCTGAACGGTGCCGACCACGTGCTGCACCTCGCGACCGCGGTGCTCCTCCTCGGCGTGGCCCTGGCCGGCGACAAGGCCGTCGCCCGGCGCTGACGCGCCCCACACGCACGACGCCCGCC
>JALYNB010000221.1 GCA_030773395.1 Actinomycetota bacterium | reverse complement strand
GCCCCCGCGGGAGCGGGACGGGAACGGCACCGGACGTTCCGGACGGCGCTGCGGGGCGGCACACTGCTCCCGTGCCCGACACCCTCCGCGAGATTCCCCCCGGCTCCCGGATCGCGTCCGATCCCGGCTCCGCCGCGGACGGGCGAGTCCAGCCGGCGCTCGACCTGCTGATCTGGGACGCACCCAACATCGACATGACGCTGTCGACGGTGATCGGCGCCCGGCCCACGGCCGCATCCCGCCCACGGTTCGACGCGATCGCCGCCTGGTTCGTCGAGGGAGCGGGCGACCCCACCGCCCCCGACGCCCCTGACGTCGAGGCCTGCGTGTTCGCCAACATCCCGCCGGTGCCGGGGACGCTGCAGCGCTGGGTGGAGGCTCTGCGCGGCTTCGGTTTCGCGGTGTTCGCGCGCCCCAAGACCCAGCCCGACGACGACATCGACCAGGACATGCTCGACCACATCGCGGTGCGGGCACACAGCCATCGACTGCGCCGTCTCGTGGTGTTCTCCGGCGACGGACGCAATTTCGCCGAGCCGCTGGAGGAGCTCGTCCGCGCCGGCACCCAGGTCGTCGTCGTGGCGTTCAGCGAAGTCGCCGGCTACGCCATCAGCTCCGAACTGCTGGACTTCATCGACATCGAGGACGTTCCCGGGGCGTTCACCGAGCCACTGGACCGCGTCCGTCTCGACGCCCTGCCGCCGGACGGCGCCTGGCTGCGGCCGACGCGGAGCCTGCGGGATTTCGTCAGCTCCTGGACCGCCCGGCGCAACGGCTGAGCGGAGCGGTCCGCGAGCCGGGCCGGGCCCCGGTACCCGTGCTCCCGCGCCGCCTCGCAGGCCCGAATGCCCCCGGAAGTCTGCCCGGTACCCCTTGCGGGTAGGGCGACCGGGCGGTGCTCTCGCGGAACGGCCGCAGCGCGCCGAAGACGGAAGAGTCCTGCCGGACGCCGCCCGCCCGGCGCGTCGGGCAGGCGGCTCGGGAGCCGCGCCCGGCGCGACGGCTACCGTTCTGTCCCGGCGGGCCCCGGGACCAGAAGGCATCAGGTCCGTGCGCCGCGCGGCACAGGAGTGGAGAAGACCACATGACGGGCGTTCCCGGCGTCGACCACCCGGAGGAGCAGACCGAGGCGGAAGTCACGCTGACCGGTCGCGGCATCTCGGTCACGGCGCGCGTCGAGCTCGTGCACGACGGCGTGATCTCCGTCCGGCCCTCGGTCGGCGAGTTCGTCGAGCAGGTCGTCGTCAAGGTCGGTGACAAGGTCGAGGTCTTCTGGAGGGGCGAGGAGAACCAGCGAGCCGTTCCCGCCGAGGTCAGCGAGGTGGAGCGGGGCGCCGTCATCCGGTGGCGCATGCGGATGACCGGGCCGGCGGAGATCAGTCAGCGGCGCAAGGCGGTACGGGGCCGGGTCGACGTCCCGGTCGAGGTCGAGTACGGCAGCGTGAACCTGAGGGGGACCACGCTCGACCTCAGCGAGGGCGGATTCCGTGGCGGGTTCGACGGGTACGGTGCACCGCCCGAGGCGGGTGCGCGGTTCCTCGCGACCCTGTCCCTGGAGGACGGGTTCGTCAAGACCCGGGCCGAGGTCGTGCGTACGCAGGCCCGCGGCGCGCGGTGGGTGATCTCCATCCGCTTCACGGACATCCAGGAGAAGGACCAGGACCGCGTGCGCCGCCGCGTGTTCCAGGCGCTGCGCGAGGAGCGGGCCAGGAAGGCCGACGACGCGCCACCCGGCCTTCGCGGGTAGGGAGGGCGCCTCCCGGGCAGGAAGCGGGCGTGACCGCTCCGCCGCTCCCGTTGCCCGACGCCCTGACGGCGCTGCGGAACCGCCTGGCCGCCGCCCCGCTGGATCTGGCCACTCCCGAGGCCGACGCCGCCCGCCGCGCCGCGCGCAACGTCACCGACCAGATCGACGACTACCTCCTCCCGCGCCTGCTCGACCTCGGCGCGCCGCTGCTCACCGTCATCGGCGGCTCCACCGGGGCCGGCAAGTCCACCCTGGTCAACAGCGTCGTGGGGGCCCCCGTGACCAGCGCCGGCGTCCTGCGGCCAACCACGCGGGCGCCCGTCCTGGTGTGCGCCCCGACCGACCTGCCGTCCTTCTCGGGGGACCGCGTCCTCCCGGGCCTGGCCCGCGTCACAGGGTCCGCCGGCGGGCCGGGCACCGTGCAGGTCGTGGTCCAGGACGACCTGCCGGCCGGCCTGGCCCTGCTCGACGCCCCCGACGTGGACTCCGTCGTGGAGTCCAACCGGGAACTCGCCGGCCAGCTCCTGGCCGCCGCGGACCTCTGGGTGTTCGTCACGACGGCCTCCCGCTACGCCGACGCCGTCCCCTGGGACGTGCTCCGCACGGCCCAGGAGCGAGGAACGGCCCTGGCCGTGGTCCTTGATCGGGTCCCGCCGGAGGCGGTGCACGAGGTGGCCGCCGACCTCGCTTCCATGCTCGAGCGGGCGGGCCTCGCCTCTGCCCGCCTGTTCGTGATCGAGGAGCGACCCTTGCTGGAGGGGCGACTCCCCG
>JALYNB010000220.1 GCA_030773395.1 Actinomycetota bacterium | reverse complement strand
GCGCAGACGCCCGTGGCTGGCCCCGACGTACGGGACCCGCCACGCGGACGGCTGCGGAGCTGCGCGGTCAGCCGCTGATCTCGCTCATCCCGCCCGGGTTCTCCTTCAGCGGGTCGAGCTGCTCGTTGAGCAGGTCGTAGCGCTGCACGGCCTGCCGCGGCAGGTCGGCGTCGACCTCGCCGCGCTTGGCCAGCTGCGTCAGCACGGCGACCGTCACGGACTCCGCGTCGACGTGGAAGTGCCGGCGCAGGGCGGCCCTCGTGTCAGAGCGGCCGAAGCCGTCCGTGCCGAGGCACGACCAGCGCCGCGGGTCGCCGCCGACCCACCGGGAGATCTGGTCGGGCACCGCCCGCATCCAGTCGCTGACGGCGACCACCGGGCCGGGTGCCGGCTCCAGGCAGCGCGTCACGTAGGGGACCCGCTCGTCGGACTCCGGGTGGAGCAGGTTCCACTCGTCGCACTCGACGGCGTCGCGGCGGAGCTCGTTCCACGAGGTCGCCGACCACACGTCGGCGTCGACCCCCCAGTCCTCCGCGAGCATGGCCTGCGCCTTGAGGGCGGCGAGCATCGCCACCCCGCTGGCCAGCACCTGGGCGCGCGGGCGGCCGGACTGCCCCGTCCCGGCCTCCTCCGCGGACCGGTAGCGGTAGAGGCCGCGGATGATGCCCTCGTCGAAGACGTGGTCGGGCCGGGCCGGCTGCTGGTAGGGCTCGTTGTAGACGGTGATGTAGTAGAAGACGTCCTCCCCGACACCGTCCGGGCCGCCCTCGCCGTACATCCGGCGGAGGCCGTCCTTGGTGATCGTCGCGATCTCGTACGCCCAGGCCGGGTCGTAGGAGACGCACGCCGGGTTGGTCGAGGCGAGCAGCAGGCTGTGGCCGTCCTCGTGCTGGAGGCCTTCGCCGTTCAACGTCGTGCGACCGGCCGTGGCCCCGAGCAGGAAGCCCTTGCTGAGCTGGTCGGCCATCTGCCACATCTGGTCGGCCGTGCGCTGGAACCCGAACATCGAGTAGAAGATGTACATCGGGATCATGTGCTCGCCATGCGTCGAGTACGCCGAGCCGGCGGCGATGACCGACGCCATCGACCCCGCCTCGGTGATCCCCTCGTGGAGGATCTGCCCCTTCGTCGACTCCTTGTAGGACAGGAGGAGGTCCGCGTCGACGGCCTGGTAGTTCTGACCGTACGGCGAGTAGATCTTCGCGCTCGGGAAGATGGAGTCGAGCCCGAAGGTGCGCGCCTCGTCGGGGATGACCGGCACCCAGCGGGCCCCGATCTGCTTGTCCTTGATGAGGTCCTTGAACAGCCGGACGAACGCCATCGTCGTGGCGACCTGCTGCTTGCCCGAACCGCGGGCGAGGTCGGTGAACGGCTTCTCCGCGGGGGCCGGCAGCGGCTTGGCGCGCACCACCCGGCGGGGCAGGGGACCGCCGAGGGCTTTGCGGCGGTCCATCATGTAGGCGAACTCGTCTGAGTCCTTGCCGGGGTGGTAGTACGGCGGGAGCCCGCCCTCGAGTGCGCTGTCGGGGATCTCGAGGTGGAGGCGGTCGCGGAAGCTCTTGAGCTCCTCGACGTTGAGCTTCTTCATCTGGTGGGTGGCGTTGCGCGACTCGAAGTGGGAGCCGAGCGTCCAGCCCTTGATGGTCTTGGCGAGGATGACGGTCGGCTGGCCGTGGTGCTCCATCGCCAGCTTGTAGGCCGCGTAGAGCTTGCGGTAGTCGTGGCCGCCGCGCTGCAGGCCCCACACCTGGTCGTCGGTCCAGTCCTCGACCATCTTCGCCGTGCGCGGGTCCTTGCCGAAGAAGTGCTCGCGGATGTAGGCGCCGTCGTTGGCCTTGAGCGTCTGGTAGTCGCCGTCGGCGGTGGAGTTCATGAGGTTCACGAGGGCGCCCTCGGTGTCCTGCGCGAGCAGCTGGTCCCAGCCGCGGCCCCAGACCACCTTGATGACGTTCCAGCCCGCGCCGCGGAAGTACGACTCCAGCTCCTGGATGACCTTGCCGTTGCCCCGCACCGGGCCGTCGAGGCGCTGCAGGTTGCAGTTGACCACGAACGTGAGGTTGTCGAGCTCCTCACGGGCCGCGACCCCGATGGCGCCGAGCGACTCGGGCTCGTCCATCTCGCCGTCGCCGAGGAACGCCCAGACGTGGCTGTTGCTCGTGTCGACGATGCCGCGGTTGTGCAGGTAGCGGTTGAACCTGGCCTGGTAGATCGCGCCGATCGGGCCGAGGCCCATCGACACCGTCGGGAACTCCCAGAAGTCCCGCATCAGCCGCGGGTGCGGGTATGACGGCAGGCCGCCGTCGGGCCGCGACTCCTGGCGGAAGCCGTCGAGCTTCTCCTCGGAGAGGCGTCCCTCGAGGAACGCCCGCGCGTACATCCCCGGCGAGGCGTGGCCCTGGAAGAAGATCTGGTCGCCCGTGGAGTCGGGGTGGTCCTTCCCCTTGAAGAAGTGGTTGAAGCCCACCTCGTAGAGGCTGGCGCTGGACGCGTACGTCGAGATGTGGCCCCCGACGCCGATCTCCGGCCGGTTGGCCCGGCTCACGAGCGCGGCGGCGTTCCAGCGGATGTAGGCGCGGATGCGCCGCTCGACGTCCTCGTCACCCGGGAAGTCGGGCTCCCGCTCCGGCGGGATCGTGTTGATGTAGTCGGTGCTGCGGAGCGCCGGCACGCCGACGGCGCGCTCGCGGGCGCGCTCGAGCATGCGGAGCATGAGGTAGCGGGCACGGCCCCGGCCCTCGGAGTCGACGACCCCGTCGAGCGACTCCAGCCACTCCGCGGTCTCGTCGGGGTCGACGTCGGGCAGCTGGGTCGCCAACCCGTCGATCACGGGCCCGCGCTGCTGCGGCTCAGGACGATCAGACTGCGTCAAGGCGAGCTCCCCTCGGGACGTGCGCTCGCGCTGCCCGGGATCCCGGCAGCGCGTGGGCTGGCCGCGGATGTGCGGCGTCCGCGTCCATCCTGCCGGAGCCACGGCGGCCCGGCTGCGACCCCGTGGGCCCGTCTGTGCCGCCCCTTCTCCCGTGCCGGGCGCTGCACCCCCGGCACCGGGAGACCTCGCTGGTGCACCGCGCCGCGGCGGCCACCGGTCGGTCAGGCCGGCAGCCGCTCCCCGGTGGTCCCGTCGAACAGGTGGACGGCTTCGGGGACGGGGCAGACGTTGACCCGGTCGCCCTTGCCCGGGGCGCGCTTCGGGTCGACGCGGGCGACGAGCTCGTGGGGCTGGTCGTCGATCTGGCCCGGATCGTGCACGTGGCCGTAGACGAAGGCGTCAGAGCCCAGCTCCTCGACGAGGTCGACGTCGAGCTCGATGCCCTCGCCGTCGCCGACCAGGTGGAGGTCCTCGGGGCGGACGCCCACGGTGGCGTGCCCGTCGCTGAGGGCTGAGCGGCTGGGGGAGGGCAGCGGGATCGTCGCCGCGCCGAGGCGCAGGCCCTCGCCCTGCACGGGCAGCGTCACGAGGTTCATCGCGGGGGAACCGATGAACCCCGCGACGAAGGTGTTCGCCGGCCGCTCGTAGAGGTTGCGGGGGGTGTCGACCTGCTGGAGCAGGCCGGCCTTGAGGACGGCGACCCGGTCGCCCATCGTCATCGCCTCGACCTGGTCGTGGGTGACGTAGACGGTGGTCACCGCCAGCCGGCGCTGCAGGCTGGCGATCTGCGTGCGGGTGGCGACGCGCAGCTTGGCGTCGAGGTTGGACAGCGGCTCGTCCATGCAGAACACCTGCGGGCTGCGCACGATCGCGCGGCCCATTGCGACGCGCTGCCGCTGGCCGCCGGAGAGCGCCTTCGGCTTGCGGTCGAGGTACTGCGTCAGGTCGAGGACCCGCGCCGCCTCCTCCACCCGCTCGTTGATCTCCTGCTTCGGACGACCCGCGATCTTCAGGGCGAAGCCCATGTTGTCGCGCACCGTCATGTGCGGGTAGAGCGCGTAGGTCTGGAAGACCATGGCGATGTCGCGGTCGCTCGGGTCGAGCTTGGTGACGTCGCGCTGGCCGATGCGCACCTGGCCGCGGTCGATCGGCTCGAGCCCGGCGAGCATCCGCAGCGTCGTCGACTTGCCGCATCCGGACGGGCCGACGAGCACGAGGAACTCGCCGTCACCGATGTGCAGGTCGAGGGTGTCGACCGCCGGACGCTCCGCTCCGGCGTAGAGCCGCGTCGCCTTGTCGAAGACCACCTCGGCCATGCGCATCTCCTTCCCGGCGTTAGCCGCCGGCCTCGCCGACATCGCCGCGGTCGGGCGGTCGGGCCGCCGTCGCCCTCGGGTGGGGTGGGCGCCGGGGTGTCGTCGTTCGTAGCGGTTGGTGTGTCGACGGTCTCACCTTTGCTGGTGCAGACTGCCCGCCTGCAAGCGCTTGCACAAGGGAGGCGCGAGGAGGGGGCCGCTCGTGGTGCGGATCGAGGACGTCGCCGCGCGTGCCGGCGTCTCGACCGCCACCGTGTCACGCGCCCTGCGCGGTCTGCCGAATGTGTCGCCCGCGACACGCGCCCAGGTCGCGCGCGCGGCCGCCGAGCTCGACTACGTGGCGAGCCGCAGCGCCGCCAGCCTGGCCAGCGGCCGCACATTGTCGGTCGCGGTCGTGACGCCGTACGTCGACCGCTGGTACTTCGCGCAGGTCGTGGGGGCGCTCGAGGAGGGGTTGCACCCGGCGGGGTACGACGTCCTGCTCCACACGCTGCTCGGCTCCGCCCGCGAGCCCTTCGACCCCCTCCGGCTCCGCCGGCGGGTCGACGCGGTCGTCGTGGTCACGGTCCCGCTCACCGGGGCGCAGCTCGACGTGCTGCGGGGCCTGGCTCTGCCGGTGGTGTTCGTCGGGGCGGCGGTGCCGGGGGCGGCCAGCGTCCGCGTCGACGACGTCGCGATCGGCCGGACGGCCACCGAGCACCTCGTCGCCCTCGGGCACACCCGCGTCGCCCACGTGGGTGGCGACCCCGCGCAGCCGGTGAACTTCCACTCGCCCGCCGACCGCCGGGCCGGCTGGATGTCGGCGCTGCGGGACGCGGGGCTGCAGCCGCGCCGGGAGTACGACGTCGACGGCGACTTCACCCCCCGCGGGGGCGCGGCGGCGCTGCGCGCGCTGCTGGACCTGCCCGAGCCCCCCACGGCCGTGTTCGCGGCGTCCGACGAGATGGCCTTGGGCGTGGTCATCGAGGCGGGGCAGCGGGGCGTGCAGGTGCCGGAGGAGCTGTCGGTGATCGGCGTCGACGACCACCCCCTGGCGGAGGTGCAGGGGCTCACGACCGTGGCGCAGGACGTGGCGGGGCAGGGGCGGGAGGCGGCGCGGCTCGTGCTGGAGGCGCTGAGGGGAGCGGCCGGCCACCCGTCGGAACACGTCCTGGTGCCCGTCCGACTGCTCGCGCGGGGGAGCACCTGCGCGCCCGGGAGCGCCGAGCCGCGTGCGAGTTGACCGGCTCCGTTACGGACACGTTGTGCGGAGTGAGTTGCGCGTCACAGACGTAAGCGCTTCCATGACGGCCTGTGTGGCCAGGGCCGCGACGGATCGGCCCCCTGTCTGGAGGAACTGGATGAGAACAGCGAGAAGGGGCCGTCCGGCGGCCCTCACCGCCGGCCTGCTCGGCCTCACGCTCGCCGTGTCGGCGTGCGGCACCGGGGGGGGCGGCGGGGGCGGCGGGGGCGGGGGCGGCAACCAGGCCGGGGGCCAGGTCCAGCCGGGCTGTGAGGACTTCGCCGACTACGCCGGCAACTCCGGCACGGTGTCGATCTACAGTTCGATCCGCGACATCGAGGCCGACCGCTACGTGAACGCCTTCGCCGACTTCGAGCGCTGCAGCGGCATCGACGTCACGTGGGAGGGCACCGGCGAGTTCGAGGCCCAGCTGAACGTGCTGGTGCAGGGCGGAAACGCCCCCGACCTCGCCACCATCCCGCAGCCCGGCCTGCTGCAGCGCTTCGCCCAGGCGGGCCAGGTCATCGAGCCGCCGGAGAGCGTCGTCAACAACGCCGAGGAGTTCTACCCGGAGGAGCTCCGGGAGTACGGCACGGTCGACGGCACCTTCTACGCCGCGCCCCTGTCGACGAACGTGAAGTCGTTCGTGTGGTACTCGCCGAAGATGTTCACCCAGCGGGGCTACCAGGTGCCGGAGACCTGGGACGACATGCTCGCCCTGTCCGACCGCATGATCGCCGACGGGATCAAGCCGTGGTGCGCGGGCGTCGAGTCCGGTGACGCCACGGGCTGGCCGGCCACCGACTGGCTCGAGGACGCGATGCTCCGCGAGGCAGGCGTCGACACCTACGACCGGTGGGTCAACCACGAGGTCCCGTTCAACGCGCCCGAGGTGGTCTCGGCCCTCGACCGGGCCGGCGGCATCCTGAAAAACGAGAACTACGTGAACGCCGGTTTCGGCGGCGTCAACAGCATTGTCACCGTGCCCTTCCAGGAGGGCGGCCTACCGATCCTGCAGGGCCAGTGCGGCCTGCACAAGCAGGCCTCGTTCTACTCGAACAACTGGCCCGAGGGCACGGTCGTCGCCGAGGACGGCGACGTCTACGCGTTCTACCTGCCGACACTCGAGGCGGGTGACGAGCGTCCCGTGCTCGGCGGTGCCGAGTTCGTGACCGCCTTCTCCGACCGGCCCGAGGTCCAGGCTGTGCAGACCTACATGTCGAGCCCCGACTACAACAACCGGCGGGCGAAGGAGGGGAGCTTCATCTCCTCCAACAGCGGGCTCGAGCCGGCGAACGTCGAGGACCCGATCAACAAGCTCTCGCTGGAGATCCTCCGCGACCCCGAGGCCGTGTTCCGCTTCGACGGCTCCGACCTCATGCCGGCCGCGGTCGGGTCGGGGTCGCTGTGGCGGGCGATGGTCGACTGGCTGAACGGCGCGCCCACCCAGCAGGTGCTGACCGGCGTCGAGCAGTCCTGGCCGGCGTCCTGAGCCCGGCTGCGTGACCCGGTGTCCGGCCCGGCTGGTGCGCCCAGCCGGGC
>JALYNB010000219.1 GCA_030773395.1 Actinomycetota bacterium | reverse complement strand
CGTCGAGGGCACCAAGCCCTCGACGGCCTCGGCCCGGCGCGCGCTGGCCACGCTGACCACCCGTCGGCACGTGCTCGTCGTCGCTCAGCACACCGACGAGCTCACCTGGAAGAGCCTCCGGAACCTGCAGGAGGTCCACCTCCTCGACCCGGGCCAGCTGAACACGTACGACGTCCTCGTCAGCGACGACGTCGTGTTCACGGAGGCGGCGCTTCGCGCGTTCCTTGCGAGTCCCGCTCACGCGGTGAGCGCGCGCAAGGCCGCGGCGACGGCCTCCCCGAGCGCCGCGCCGACGGCTCCCTCGAGCGCCGCGACGTCCGCGGGCACGACGCGTGCCGCCGGTGACGGCCTCGGCGACGCGGAGCTGGCGCGTCAGGTCGCGGACCAGACGGACCCGAACCTCGCGACCGACGACACGTTCGAGCGCGAGGCCGACGGGACGGTCACCGACACCGAGGCCGCGAAGGCGACGGCCGACGAGATGCGAGGCGACGCATGAGCGGCACCCTGCACAGCGACGTCCTGCTCGCCCCGGTCATCAGCGAGAAGTCCTACGGACTGCTCGACGGGAACAAGTACACGTTCCTGGTTGCGCCGGACGCGAACAAGACCCAGATCAAGATCGCGGTGGAGTCCGTGTTCGGCGTGCGGGTCACCGCCGTCAACACGCTCAACCGCGCCGGCAAGCGGAAGCGCACCAGGACGGGTTACGGCCAGCGCAAGAGCACGAAGCGCGCCGTCGTGAGCCTCGCCGAGGGCGACCGCATCGAGATCTTCGGGGGGCCGGTCGCCTGACGGCGCCGGCACCTGCGAGCGAAGGACGAGAGCAACCATGGGCATCCGCAAGTACAAGCCGACGACGCCGGGCCGTCGTGGCTCGAGCGTGGCCGACTTCGTCGAGATCACGCGTGACACTCCCGAGAAATCGCTGGTGCGGCCGCTGCACTCCACGGGTGGCCGCAACGGCCATGGACGGGTCACGACTCGTCATCAGGGCGGCGGCCACAAGCGGGCGTACCGGCTGATCGACTTCCGTCGGCACGACAAGGACGGCGTGCCGGCGAAGGTCGCCCACATCGAGTACGACCCCAACCGCACCGCGCGGATCGCCCTGCTGCACTACGCCGACGGGGAGAAGCGCTACATCCTCGCCCCGACGCGCCTCAAGCAGGGTGACGCGATCGAGGCGGGCGCCGGATCGGACATCAAGCCTGGCAACAACCTGCCGCTGCGCAACATCCCGGTGGGCACGGTCGTGCACGCCATCGAGCTCCGCCCGGGCGGCGGCGCGAAGATCGCCCGCTCAGCGGGGGCCAGCGTGCAGCTGGTCGCGAAGGACGGGCCCTACGCCCAGCTCCGGATGCCCTCCGGTGAGATCCGCAACGTGGACGTCCGCTGCCGCGCGAGCATCGGCGAGGTGGGCAATGCGGAGCAGAGCAACATCAACTGGGGCAAGGCCGGCCGCATGCGGTGGAAGGGCAAGCGCCCCAGCGTCCGCGGTGTCGCGATGAACCCCGTGGACCACCCGCACGGTGGTGGTGAGGGCAAGACGTCCGGCGGTCGCCACCCCACCAACCCGGCGGGCAAGCCCGAGGGTCGCACGCGTCGCCGCAAGGCCAGTGACGACCTGATCGTGCGCCGCCGCCGTACCAACAAGAAGCGCTAGGGGACACACGGATGCCGCGGAGCCTGAAGAAGGGTCCCTTCGTCGACGACCACCTCCAGAAGAAGGTGGACACGCAGAACGACAAGGGCACCAAGAACGTCATCAAGACCTGGTCGCGCCGCTCGACCGTGGTCCCGGAGATGCTGGGGCACACGATCGCCGTGCACGACGGTCGTAAGCACGTCCCGGTGTTCGTCACGGAGGGCATGGTCGGGCACAAGCTCGGCGAGTTCGCCCCGACCCGCACCTTCCGTGGTCACGTGAAGGAGGACCGGCGCAGCCGTCGCGGCTGACCGGTCCCCTCGCGCCGCACCCCCGCCCGAACCCTCCGCAGCACCGCAGTCGTGAGATCGAGGAGCACCCCACCATGACCGTCCAGCCCGGTACGGCCCCCGAGCGCCGCCCGGCGCCCGGCGCCGAGC
>JALYNB010000218.1 GCA_030773395.1 Actinomycetota bacterium | reverse complement strand
GGATGCCGGGGGGCGGCTGTCCCGGCTCGGCCCGACCGTGCTGCGGACGTCGACGGCGGGCGCAGCGGCGGTCGCCGTGCTGGCCGCGCGATCCGGGCGCTGGGGCTGAGCGGCAGGGCTACCGGTGTCCGGCTCGCGGCGTCGGGAAGGTCGGCTCGGCCTGCGGGGTTACGATGGAGGACCAGCCGCGCCGGCGTCCGCCCCGCGGCGCTCCCGGTCGGTGGCGCTCCGTCCTGCGCAGCCGGCCCGATCGAGGAAGCGCAGACCCCTCACCCCGTGGCCGACACGAACCCCACCGTCCCCGCCCGCGTCCCGACCAGTGCGGCCGCGACTGCCTCTCCCGCGACGACGCCCGCAGCCCAGGTGAAGATCGCGATCCCCGACGGCGTCTCGATGGTGAGCCTGCTCGGCTCCCGCGATGAGCACCTGAAGATCGTCGAGGCGTCCGTCGCCGCCGACGTGCACGTCCGCGGCAACCAGATCACGGTGACCGGGGCCCCCGAGGAGGTCGCGGTCGTCGGGCGCGTCGTGGACGAGATGGTCGCGTTGGTGCGGGCCGGGCAGCCGCTGACGCGCGACGCGGTCGAGCGCACGCTCTCCATGATCCGCGGTGGCACGCGTGAGCGGCCCGCCGAGGTGCTGAGCCTCAACGTCCTGTCCAGCCGCGGCCGCACGATCCGGCCCAAGACGCTCAACCAGAGGCGGTACGTCGACGCCATCGACGTCCACACCATCGTCTTCGGCCTGGGGCCCGCCGGCACGGGCAAGACGTACCTGGCCATGGCGAAGGCCGTGCAGGCGCTCCAGGCCAAGCAAGTCAACCGGATCATCCTCACCCGCCCGGCGGTCGAGGCGGGCGAGCGGCTCGGCTTCCTGCCCGGCACGCTCTTCGAGAAGATCGACCCGTACCTGCGGCCCCTCTACGACGCGCTGCACGACATGATCGACCCCGCGTCGATCCCGCAGCTCATGCAGGCCGGCACGATCGAGGTCGCGCCGCTGGCCTACATGCGCGGGCGCACGCTCAACGACGCGTTCATCATCCTCGACGAGGCCCAGAACACCTCGGCCGAGCAGATGAAGATGTTCCTCACCCGGCTCGGTTTCGGTTCCAAGATCGTCGTCACGGGTGACACGACACAGGTCGACCTGCCGTCCGGCACGACGTCGGGTCTGCGCGTGGTGCGCGACATCCTCGACGGCGTGGAGGACGTGCACTTCGCCCAGCTGTCATCGGGCGACGTGGTCCGCCACCGGCTGGTCAGCGACATCGTCGACGCGTACGCGCGGTGGGACGCGCGGGAGCAGGCGGAGGGGGCCACCACGACGCCCCGCCCCCGCCGCGACCGGAAGGGCTGACGTGCCCGTCGAGGTCGCCAACGAGTCCGGCGCCGAGGTCGACGCGCAGGCGCTGGCCACGCTCGCGCGGTTCGTGCTCGACGCCATGGGGGTCAGCCCGTCCGCGGAGCTGTCGGTGCTCCTGGTGGACGTCCCGGCCATGACGGAGCTGCACGTCAAGTGGATGGACGAGCCCGGCCCCACCGACGTCCTCGCGTTCCCGATGGACGAGCTGCTCGACCCGGGGCGGGCGGCGCGCGGGGGCGGGGCCGGCAGCCGGCCGGACGACGAGTCCGCGCCCGGCGAGCCCATGCTCCTCGGTGACGTCGTGCTCTGCCCGGAGGTCGCCGGTCAGCAGGCCCGCCAGGCGGGGCACTCCGCGGAAGCCGAGCTGCACCTGCTCTGCACCCACGGCGTGCTCCACCTCCTCGGCTACGACCACGGCGAGCCCGACGAGGAGAAGGAGATGTTCGGCCTCCAGCGGCAGCTCCTCGAGCAGTGGTCCGCCCACCGGGGGGGCGAGGGGGTCCGGGCTCCATGAGCGCTGCCGACGTCCTGCCGGTCCTGGGCGCCGCGGTGCTCGTGGCGCTCGCCGGTGTCTTCGCGAGCCTGGACGCCGCGCTGTCGCGCGTGTCGAGGGTGCGGGTCGAGGAGCTGGTCCGCGAGGAGCGGCCCGGCGCGCTCCGCCTGCAGAAGGTGCTCGCCGAGCCCCCGCGGTACCTCAACCTCCTGCTGCTGTTGAGGGTCGTCGCGGAGATCGCGGCGGTCAGCGCCGTCACCGTCTTCCTCGCCACCCGGGTCGAGCCGGGCTGGCGCGCGGTGGCGCTGGCGGTGCTCGTGATGACGATCGTCAGCTACGTGTTCATCGGGGTCGCGCCCCGCACGATCGGGCGGCAGCAGGCCGAGCGCGTGGCCCTGCGCGGGAGCGGGATCCCGCTGGCGCTCGCCAAGCTCTTCGGGCCCCTGCCTCGGCTGCTCATCGTGCTCGGCAACGCGCTGACCCCCGGCCGCGGCTTCCGGGAGGGGCCGTTCGCCTCGGAGGCCGAGCTCCGCGACCTCGTCGACCTGGCGGAGCAGGGCAAGGTCATCGAGCACGGCGAGCGGGAGATGATCCACGGCGTCTTCGAGCTCGGTGACACGCTCGTGCGCGAGGTGATGGTGCCGCGGCCGGACATCGTCTTCATCGAGAGGGACCGCGCGGTCCGCCAGGCCCTGGCGCTGGCCCTGCGCAGCGGCTTCAGCCGCATCCCGGTGATCGGCGAGAACACCGACGACGTCCTCGGCGTGGCTTACCTGAAGGACCTGGTGCGCCGCCAGCAGGAGCTCGGCGAGGCCGCGGCGCAGGTCCCCGTCCTCGAGGCGGCGCGGCCGCCGTTCTTCGTGCCCGACTCCAAGCCCGCGGACGAGCTGCTGCGGGAGATGCAGGCCCGGCGCAACCACGTCGCGATCGTCGTCGACGAGTACGGCGGCACGGCCGGCCTGGTGACGATCGAGGACATCCTCGAGGAGATCGTCGGCGAGATCACCGATGAGTACGACCGGGAGCTCCCGCCGGTCGAGCAGATCGACGACGACAGCTACCGGGTGACCGCCCGGCTGCCCGTGCACGACCTCGCCGAGCTCCTCGACGTCGACCTCCCGGACGTCGACGTCGAGACCGTCGGCGGCCTGCTCGCCCACGCGCTCGGCCGGGTCCCGATCCCCGGCGCGACCGCGCGCCTGTCCGGGCTCGTGCTGAAGGCCGAGCGGGCGGCGGGCCGCCGCAACCAGATCGGCACCGTCGTGGTCACCCGCGAGGTGCCCACGCAGCCCGGCCCGGAGCCGGTTGATCCCAGTGACAGGGACGGTCCCCCCGCCGGCGCCGGCACCCTCGAGACCAGCCCGTCGGAGAGCCTCCCAGCATGAGCGACACCCTCGACGGCGAGGACGCCAAGATCGTCGTACTCGCCCGGACGGCGCGCCTGCGCGCCCACGCCCCGCACACTGGCACCGCCGAGGGGGCCGCGCTGCGCGACACCGACGGCCGCACGTACGCCGCCGCCACGGTGGAGCACTCCGACCCCGCCCTGACGACCAGCGCCCTGCGTGGGGCGCTGTCGGCGGCGGCGTCGAGCGGGGCCCGCCGTTTCGAGGCGGCGGCCCTGGTCACCGGCGACGAAGGGGCGCCCTCGGACGACGACCGCCGCCTCCTCGCCGAGTTCGCCGGGGCGGGGCTGCCCGTGCTGGTGGCCGACGCGAAGGGCCAGGTGCGCGAGACCGTCACCGTGCCGGGCCTGTCGGCGTGAGCGAGGCCCCCGTCCACCGCTCCGGCTTCGCCTGCCTGGTCGGACGCCCCAACACGGGGAAGTCGACGCTGACGAACGCCCTGGTGGGCGACAAGGTCGCGATCACGAGCAGCCGCCCGCAGACGACGCGGCACGCGATCCGCGGGATCGTCGCGCGTCCCGACGCCCAGCTCGTGCTGGTCGACACCCCGGGGCTCCACCGGCCCCGCACGCTGCTGGGGGAGCGGCTCAACGACATCG
Source organism: Actinomycetota bacterium (assembly GCA_030773395.1). Taxonomy (GTDB): domain Bacteria; phylum Actinomycetota; class Actinomycetes; order JALYNB01; family JALYNB01; genus JALYNB01. The sequence goes on along the minus strand of JALYNB010000218.1, from coordinate 3,790 downwards.
TCCGGACGACGTTTCACGAGGTCGACGTCGTGGTGTTCTGCGTGCCCGCCGACGAGAAGATCGGCCCGGGGGACCGCTTCATCGCGGCCGAGCTCAGCGAGCTGAAGCGGACCCCGGTTCTCGCCGCCGTCACCAAGACCGACCGCGCCGAGCGCGACCGCGTCGGTGAGCAGCTGCTCGCGGTGTCGCAGCTCGGCGACTGGGCGGAGGTCGTGCCGGTCAGCGCCGTCGACGACTTCCAGGTCGACCTGCTCGCCGACTTGCTCGTCGCCCGGCTGCCCGAGGGGCCACCGCTCTACCCGGACGGCGAGCTCACCGACGAGCCCGAGGCCGTGATGGTCGCCGAGCTGATCCGCGAGGCCGCGCTGGAGGGCGTCCGCGACGAGCTGCCCCACTCGATCGCCGTCACGGTCGAGGAGATGATCCCGCGCGAGGGGCGGCCCGCCGATCGCCCGCTGCTGGACGTGCACGCCACCGTCCACGTGGAGCGGCCAAGCCAGAAGGGCATCGTCATCGGGACGAAGGGGGTCCGGCTCAAGGAGGTCGGGTCGAACTCCCGGGGGGCCATCGAGCGCCTCCTCGGCACCCCCGTCTACCTGGACCTGCACGTCTCCGTGGCGAAGGACTGGCAACGCGACCCGCGCCAGCTGCGCAAACTGGGCTTCTGACGCGGCCCGCCCGCGGCGCGGCTGCTACCTCTGCGGCGGCAGCACGCAGGTGTTGACCTCGTCGGTGCCGGGCGCGCGCGGGATCGTCGCGTCCGCGGGGGGCTTCACGCCCTGCTCCACCCATCGCTCGAGCGCCAGGAACGCCTCGCGGTAGCAGGGCAGGATCGGGCGGAGCTGCGTCGGCCATGTGCCGTGGAGCCCGTCGACGTGGTTGCCGTCCTCGACGGTGTAGTAGCGGTGGAGCTTGTTCTTGCGCGCCGCCGACACCATGCCGTCGTACACGTCGCTGTTGCGGCTCGGCGGGAGCAGGGCGTCCAGGGTGCCGTGCAGGGTGAGCATCGGCTTGCCGATGTCGCCGGTGAGGGAGGCCTTGGCGAGGGCGTCGCCGAGGAGAGGCCGCCGGGCGGCGTAGTCGTAGTCGGCGTCGCAGGCCGGGGTGCCCGACGCGCAGAACGGGACGCCGGCGCTGAGGGCCCCGTCGTACCCGGGGTCGAACTCCTCGCGGTAGGTGCGCTGCGTCAGGTCCCAGTAGACCCCGTAGTGGTAGTCCCACAGGAACTCCGAACCGGCGGGGAAACCGGCGTCGAGGATCGCCTGGTGTGCGGCGTCGCTGCCCGCGGCGTACGCCGGGTAGTGCTTCAGCGTCGCCGGCAGGTAGGTGAGCAGGTTGACGTCGGGGGTCTGGAGGGTGCCCTCCCAGTCGACCGCGCCGTCGTACAGGTCGGGGCGGTTCTCGATCTGCCAGCGGGTGAGGTAGCCGCCGTTGGAGATGCCGGTCATGTACGTGCGGGCCGGGGCGGCGCCGTACCGCTGGGTGACGGCCTGCCTCGCGGCGAGCGTGAGCTCGGTGACGCGGCGGTGCCACTCGACGAGGGCGTCGCCGGGGGTCGCGCCGTCCGCGTGGAAGCTCGTGCCGTTGTTGCCCTTGTCGGTGCTGGCGAAGGCGTAGCCGCGGGCCACGGCCCAGTCGCTGATGATGAAGTCGTTCGCGTACTGCTTGCGGATGCCGGGGGCGCCGGTGACGACGAGGCCGCCGTTCCAGTCGTCGGGCATGCGGATCACGAACTGGCTGTCGTGGAACCAGCCGTGCGTGGAGTTGCTGGTCGAGGTGTCCGGGAAGTACCCGTCGACCTGGACTCCGGGGACGCCGGACGGGTTCTGCGTGCCCGGCGCGTGCAGCCCGTTCCAGTCGCTGCGGTCGGTGTGGTCCGCGTCGAGGCCGGCCGTGGTGAGGTCGGGCAGGCAGTCCACGCGCTGGCGCTCGGCCCCGGGGACGGCCACGGCGGCCTGACCCGCGCAGCCCGGGAACGCGCCGCCGACCGGTCGCGGCGGGGGCGGGGCGAGGGCCGAGGCAGGGGCGGCCGCGGCGACGAGCGCCGCCGCCGCGAGGGTCAGGAGCTTGGCGCGCACAGGGTCTCCGTTCCGGGTCTGGACTAGTCCATCGTGACTGGTCACCGGGCGCGGGCGGAAGGGCGGTCGCGTGATCTGCCCGACCCGGGAACGGTCATCCCGGCACACCCGTCGGGACTTCCCACCGCGACCCAGGGGGGAGGGGCTGCGGCCGTCCGGGGCGCCCGGCGCCTCCGCCGGTGGGACCATCGGGCCGTGGGCCTCTACCGGGACGAGGGTGTCGTCCTGCGCACCCAGAAGCTCGGCGAGGCCGACCGGATCGTCACGCTGCTGACCCGTCGCACCGGCCGGGTCCGGGCCGTCGCCAAGGGGGTCCGCCGTACGCGGTCGAAGTTCGGCGCCCGCCTCGAGCCGTTCTCGTACGTGGACCTGCAGCTCCACACCGGGCGCAGCCTGGACGTCGTCACACAGGCCGAGTCGCTGGCGTCGTACGGCGAGGGGATCGTCGGCGACTACCGCCGCTACACGAGCGCCACCGCGGTCCTGGAGACCGCCGAGCGGCTCACGGGCGAGGAGCGGGAGCCGTCGCTCAAGCTGTTCCTCCTGCTGGTCGGGGCGCTGCGGACGCTCGCGGACGGCGGTCGCGACCCCGGTCTCGTGCTCGACGCCTTCCTGCTGCGGGCGCTGTCGGTGTCGGGCTACGGGATGGCCCTGGACCTGTGTGCCCGCTGCGGTCAGCCGGGCGCGCACCGGGCGTTCTCCGTGCCGGCTGGGGGCACGGTCTGCGCGGCCTGCCGCCCGCCCGGCTCCGCCTCGCCCTCGACCGAGGCGGTGGCGCTGCTCGACGACCTGCTGACCGGCGACTGGGACGCCGCGGAGGCCAGCGACGGCCGGGCGCGGCGGGAGAGCAGCGGCCTGGTGGCGGCCTACCTGCAGTGGCACCTCGAGCGGTCGCTGCGCTCACTGCCGCTGGTCGAGCGCGCCTGAGCGCTCAGACCCGAGTGGCTGCTGCGCAGACCCGGTGCTCCTCAGCAGACCCGGGAGTGCTACCATGTGCTACATGGAGTCGGTGGGCGTGCGTGAGCTGAGGCAGAACCTCAGCGTCTACCTGCGCCGCGTCCAGGCGGGGGAGGCGCTGCGCGTGACCGACCACGGGCAGCCGGTCGCTCTGCTCACCCCGCTGCCGCCCGACGACGACCCGTTCGCCGACCTCGTCGCGGCCGGTCGGATGAGGCCGGCTCGGCGTCCCTTCAGCGGAGCCCGTCACCTGCGCCTGCCGGACGACGGGGGACCGACCCTGTCCGACGTGCTGCAGCAGATGCGTGACGAGGACGAGCGCTGACCGCGCCCAGCGGCCTCTACCTGGACAGCAGCGCCCTGGTCAAGCTGCTCGTCGGCGAGCCGGAGTCCGCGGCGCTGGAGCACGCGGTCGACGGCACCGTCCTGGTGTCCAGCTCCCTGGTGCTCGTCGAGGTCCCGCGCGCCGTCGCCCGGATGGGTCTCGACCCGGACGGGTCGGACGTCGTCATGCTGCTGGAGGAGTGCCGGTTGCTCGCGGTCGAGGACGACCTGCTCTCGGCTGCAGCTCTGCTGCGGCCCCCCGCGCTGCGGTCGCTGGACGCGGTCCACCTCGCCTCGGCGCTCAGCGTCCGGGACCGCCTGGCCGGCTTCGTCGCGTACGACGCCCGCATGCTCGAGGCCGCCCGGAACCACGGGCTCCCCGTCCTCACCCCCGGGGCCCAGCTGTGAGGCGCCGCCGTGGCGCGGTCGCC
>JALYNB010000217.1 GCA_030773395.1 Actinomycetota bacterium | reverse complement strand
CCGGCCAGGCCGGACAGCGCGTCGGAGGCCTGCCAGGTCACGGAGACGTCGGCGTTGTGCCAGCCGCTGGGCGCGGTGCCGGTCAGCTCGGGCTTGGTCTTGTCGACGTCGATGCCGCTGACGCTCGCGGTCTGGGTGTTGCCGGCGCGGTCGGTGGCGGTGCCGCTGGCCGACTGGTTGGCGCCCTCGGCGAGCACCTTTGCGGCGCTGCTGCTGGCGATGCCCGACAGCGCGTCGGAGGCCGGGAAGCTGACCGTGACGTCGTCCTTGTACCAGCCGGCGGCGTTCTTCGTGCCGCTCGGGTTCGCTGAGATCTGCGGCTTGGTCTTGTCGATGCTGACGGTGGCGGTGTTGTTCGCCGAGTTGCCGGCGTTGTCGGTCGCCGTGCCGACGACCTGCTGGCCCTCGCCCTCGGTGGTCTTGGTGACCGGGGCGGTGCAGTCCTTCAGGCCCGAGCCGCCCTGGTCGTCGCACTGGAAGGTGACCTTGACGTCGCCGTTGGTCCAGGCGCCGTCGGTGTAGGTGGACGGGTCGAAGACGTGACCGATCGTCGGAGCCGTCTTGTCGATCTTGACGGTCGCGGTGTTTGTCGCCTCGACGTTGCCCGCCTTGTCGGTGCTGGAGTACTTGACCTCGTAGGTGCCGGTCTCGGTCAGGGAGAAGGTGGTGCCGGTCTTGGCCTCGCCGCCGTTGACCGAGTAGGTCGTCGACTTCACCTCGGACAGGTTGTCCGAGGGCGACAGCGTGACGTTGACCGTGCCGTTCACCCAGACGTTCGACGTGCCGCTGATGCCGGTCGTGGGGGCGGTGCGGTCGATGTTGACCGCCGGGGTGCTGGTCGCGGTGGTCTCCAGGCCGGCGCCGTTCTTCACCGACGTCGAGCTGGTCAGGCCCTTGCCCTCAGCGATGATCTTGGTGTTGGCGGGCGCGGTGGGGATGCCGGACTCGGGGTCGCTGGCGGTCCACTTCACCGTGACGTCGCCGTTGTACCAGCCGTCGTCGTTCGGGGTGCCCTGCGGAGCGCCCGAGAGGAGCGGGGCCGTGGTGTCGCTCTTGGCGACCGTCACCGACAGCGTGCTGCTGTTGCCGGCCTTGTCGGTGGCCGTGCCGGTGACCGTGGTGCCCGGGGCCACCGTCTTGTTGTCCGAAGCGGGGTCCGTGCCGTCGGCGACGCAGCTGGCGATGCCGGAGGACTCACCGCCACCGGAGTTCGAGTCGTCACAGGAGAACGTGACGGTGGTGTTGCCATCGGCGTTCTTCTTCTCGGTCGCGGTGATCTTCGGGGCGGCCTTGTCCACGCGGACGGTGACCGAGCCGGTGCCCTTGTTGCCCAGGCGGTCCGTGGCCTCGGAGGTGTAGGTCTGGATGCCGTTCGCGGTCTGGCTGAACGTCGCAGGCGTCGGGCCGCTCTTGACGCCCGAGCCCAGCGTGCCATCGCTGGCGGTCCACGTGCCGCTGACGCTCTGGTTGGTCCAGCCGTCGCTGTTCGGGGTCGCCGTCAGGGTCGGGCCAGTGTTGTCGAGGAGGTACTTGGACTGCAGCGACTGCGTGTTTCCGTTGCAGCTGACCGTCTTCGGGTTACCGCTCTCACTCCAGTTGTTTGAGGCGAAGACGGTGATCGCCTTCTCGCCGTCACCGGCGGGCGCGGCCGTCGTGAAGGTCCACTCCGACTTCGCACTGTCCGACTTCTGGATCTCGGCGAAGGCGCCCTTCACCTCCACGCACTTCGTGTCGGCGCTCGTCGTCGCCTTGAACGTGACCGTGGCGTCCTTCTTGGCGAACAGCGGGCTGGTCGCGGTCGCGGCGATGGTGTTGTCGGCGCTGCCAGTGACCTCGATCTTGCTGACGCTGGCCGCCGAGGCCGGTGTCGCGGAGAAGCTCACCATCGCGGGCGTGAGCATCGTGGTCAGGGCGAGGAGGGCCGAGGAGGCCTTCTTCTTCCGTGAGGGGGTGCCGAGCGGGCCGACGGGCCGGTCCGGCAGACGGGACTGGGACAAGGCGAAGCCTCCAAGGCAGGGTTCGCGGTGTCGGTTTCGCCTCTGCTCCCCACCAGGCCCCTGACGGCGACCACATGCCTGGCGGATCAACGCTCACCTGCGGCTCGGACCTCCCGAGCACTGCAGACGAGTCTGCGGATCGGACATCCTTCGCACATGAGCCGTCAGGACCAGTCGGTGTTGAGATTCTCTCAACGGTCTCAACGCCCCCCACTAGTCATGTTGCCGCCCGTGCACGTCGGGTCGCTATCTGCACTCGTCCTGATCGTGGCGACGCCGGGCGAGCCCCAGTCTCCGTTGGGCGCTGATCCCTCCTGCGAACGGCGGAACGGTGGTAGTCAGCATCGGCTACCGACAGTTCCGGGCGACTTCGACGACGTGTCGCGGTCGCGGCGGAGGGCATCGCCGTCGACCCTCGAGAGCCGGCCCCGCTACCCCAGACGGTGGGCGACGGGGACTTGCGCATGTTGACTCGGCTGTGGGAACTCGTGCCACAGGTCGTCGACCACGCGGGAGGGCATCGCCACCGGCTCCCCCTGCGCCCGGCGGCAGACCGCGAACCACTGCCGCAGGACCTGCTCGACCAGCAGCATCTCCGTGCTCAGCAGGTGGGGGTGGGACCGCGACAGCCGGGCGGTCAGCCCGGGCGGGAGCGGGGCGTCGAGTGCGCGTCGTGCCCGCGACCACAGCAGCACCATGGGCGCAGGATGAGGTCATCCTCCTGTCGAGCGCCAGCGAACAGCAGGTGCACGGCCGGTGACGGGGAGGCGGTCCCCGTCGCGAGGTCAGACGGGCGGCTGGAGCGCCGGCCCGTGCGGCCGCTCGGCGGTGCCGCCCGCCAGCGGCCCGAACAGGGCGGGCAGGGTGGCCTCGTGGGCCTCGCGGAGCTCCTCGAGCCGCACCTCGAACAGGTCCTGCAGCTCCAGCGCCGCGGCGGGCCCGGTGCCGTCGGTGACGCCGATCCGGGTGCACGGCAGCCCGCGCGCGTCGCACATCTCCGTGAAGCGCAGTTCCTCGCTGCGGGGAACCGACGCCAGCGCGCGGCCGGCCGACTCGCTGAACAGCTGCACGAACGGCTCGAGCCCGCCGGGCAGCACCACGCGCGCGCCGACGCCGCGCGACAGCGCGCTCTCCACGAGCGCCTGCGCGAGCCCGCCGTCGGACAGGTCGTGCGCCGACGACAGCATCCCGTCGCGGCTGCCGGCGACGAGGATCTGGCCGAGTAGCCGCTCCCGGTCCAGGTCGACCTGCGGCGGCACGCCGCCGAGGTGGCGGTGCTGCGACCAGGCCCACTCGCTGCCGCCGAGCTCGTCGCGGGTCTCGCCGAGCAGCAGCAGCACCTCACCCGGCTCCTGGAACCCCATCGGCGTACGGCGGGCGACGTCGTCGAACAGCCCCAGCACCCCTACCACGGGCGTCGGATCGATCGCCGTCGTCCCGGTCTGGTTGTAGAAGCTGACGTTGCCGCCGGTCACCGGGACGCCCAGCGCCGCGCAGGCGTCGGCGAGCCCGCGCGTCGCCTCGGCGAACTGCCACATGACCTCGGGGTCCTCTGGCGAACCGAAGTTGAGGCAGTTCGTCACCGCGACGGGGACCGCGCCGGTCGTGGCGACGTTGCGGTAAGCCTCGGCCAGCGCCAGCTGCGCGCCGGCGTACGGGTCGAGGCGCGCGTAGCGGCCGTTGCCGTCGGTGGCCAGCGCCACCCCGAGCCCGGTCGACTCGTCGAGCCGGACGACACCGGCGTCCTCGGGCCAGGCGAGCACGGTGCCGCCGAGCACGATCCGGTCGTACTGCTCAACCACCCACCGGCGGCTGCACAGGTTCGGCGACGCGACCACGGCGAGCAGCAGGTCCGCGGTCGCCGCCGGGTACGCCGGCAGCGGCGCCGCGCGCAGGCTGTCGAGGTCGGCGGGGCGCGAGGTGGGCCGCTCGTAGACCGGCCCCTCGTCGGCGAGCGACGCGGGCGGCACGTCGACGACGGTCTCGCCGCGCCAGAGCACCTCGAGCCGGTCGCCCTCGACGACCTCGCCGAGCGGGGTGGCGAGCACGCCCCAGCGGCGGGCGATGGCGAGGACGGCGTCGAGCCGGGCCGGCTCGACGATCGCCAGCATGCGCTCCTGCGACTCGCTGGCCAGCACCTCGTGCGGCTCCATCGACGCCTCGCGCAGCGGCACCCGGTCCAGGTGCACGCGCATGCCGGACCGCCCGGCGGCGGCGGTCTCGGACAGGGCGCAGGTCAGCCCCGCTCCGCCGAGGTCCTGGATGCCGGAGACCAGCCCGCCCTCGTACATCTCGAGGCAGGCCTCGATGAGCAGCTTCTCCATGAACGGGTCGCCGACCTGCACGCTCGGCCGCCGCGCGGGACCAGGAGTCGTCGGATCGCCGTCGAAAGCAGCCGATGCGAGCACCGACACCCCGCCGATGCCGTCGCGCCCGGTCTTCGCCCCCAGCAGGACGACGACGTTGCCGACCCCCCGGGCGGCGGACAGCTGGATGCGGTCCTTCGGCAGGACGCCCAGGCAGAGCGCGTTGACGAGCGGGTTGCCGCCGTAGCCGGGGTCGAAGACCACCTCGCCGCCGACGTTGGGCAGGCCGAGGCAGTTGCCGTAGCCGCCGACGCCGGCGACGACGCCGGGCAGCACGCGCCGGGTGTCGGGGGCGTCGGCGTCGCCGAAGCGCAGCGAGTCCATGACGAGCACCGGGCGCGCGCCCATCGTGAGGATGTCGCGGACGATGCCGCCGACGCCGGTCGCCGCTCCCTGGTAGGGCTCGACGTAGCTCGGGTGGTTGTGCGACTCGATCTTGAAGGTCACGGCGAGGCCCTGGCCGACGTCGACGACGCCCGCGTTCTCGCCCATGCCGACGAGCAGCCGGTCCCGCGTCTGCTGCGGCAGGGACTCGGCGACGCGGCCGAACTGCCGCAGGTGGACCTTGCTGCTCTTGTACGAGCAGTGCTCGCTCCACATGATGGAGTACATCGCCAGCTCGGACTGCGTCGGCCGGCGGCCGAGCACCTCCCGGATCCGCGCGTACTCGTCGTCCTTCAGGCCGAGCTCGAGGAACGGCTGCTCCTGGTCCGGCGTCGACCGCGCGCGCTCGACGGGGTCGAGCCCGCTCCGGCCCTCCGGCAGCGGTCCGCCGCTGTCGTTCTGCGCCGCGTACGTCGTCACGCGCGCACCAGCGTCGACAGGACGGAGGTGAAGAACCCGAGCCCGTCGGTGCCCGGGCCGGTGAGGTCCTCCACCGCGTGCTCCGGGTGCGGCATGACGCCCACCACGTTGCCCCGCTCGTTCGTGATGCCGGCGATGTCGCGGGACGAGCCGTTGGGGTTGGTGCCGGCGTACCGGGCGACGACCCGCCCCTCGGCCTCCAGCGCGTCGAGGGTGCGGGCGTCGGCGACGTACGCGCCCTCGCCGTTCTTCACCGGGATGACCACCTCGTCGGGCAGGTCCGTCGTCCACGCGGTGCTGCGGTTGACGACCCGTAGGCGCTGGTCGCGGTTGACGAAGTGCAGGTTCGCGTTGCGGGTGAGCGCACCGGGCAGCAGGTGCGACTCGCAGAGCACCTGGAAGCCGTTGCAGATGCCGAGCACCGGCATGCCGCCCCGGGCTGCGTCGGCGACGCTGCTCATCACCGGCGCGAACCGCGCGATCGCTCCCGCGCGCAGGTAGTCGCCGTAGGAGAACCCGCCGGGCAGGACCACCGCGTCGACGCCGTGCAGGTCGGGGTCGCCGTGCCAGAGCGCGACCGGCTCGCCGCCGGCGAGACGCACGGCCCGCTGCGCGTCGCGGTCGTCGAGGCTGCCGGGGAAGGTGACGACGCCGATCTCCACCCGCGCCAGGCTACCGGGACTCGGGGGCGTCCTCGAGGTGCTCGTCGCGCGACCAGGGGCCGTGCTCGGTCGCCGGCCGGCCTTCGGTGAGCGCCTTGATCGCCGAGCCCTCCTGCCACCGCAGCGCCTTCTCGAGGTGGACGACGGTGCCGACCTGCGGGCGGTTGTCGAACTCGACCTTGTCGACGAGGGCGCGCATGAGCTGGATGCCGCGCCCCTCCTCCGCGCCCGGGTCGGCGTCGCCGTGGCCGAGCTGCGACCCGTCGAAGCGGCTGCTGCCGCGGTCGACGACCTCGATCACGCACATGTCACCGTCGATGCCCGCAGAGACCTCGTACTCCTCGCCCTCGTCCGCGTGGTCCAGGACGTTGGTGCAGGCCTCGGTGAGCGCGATCCCGATGTCGGCGACCACCTGGCGCTGGACGCCGAGGACGTCGAGCGCCCCGCGCAGCACGCGGCGGACGACGGGCACGGAGAGCTCGTCGCGCGGCAGCGCCAGCGTGAGCTTGATCTCCACGGGAGCCGTCTACCCGGTCAGGCCGCCCGCACGCTGCCGGGGGGCGGGGTCAGACCGACCTCACCCGGAAGTCCTCGATGACGGGATTGGCGAGCAGCACCTCGGCCATCCGCCCGACCTGCTCCAGCGCGGTCTCGGCGGAGTCGGCCTCGACCTCGACCTCGACGTGCTTGCCGATGCGCACCTGCTGCGGCGCCGGGAAGCCGAGCGAGGGCAGCGCGCTGGCGACGGCCTGCCCCTGCGGGTCGAGGATCTCGGGCTTGAGCATCACGTCGACGACGACCTTGTGGACGGGCACGGCGAGAGGCTAGTGGTCGCGCGAGGACCGGTGCGCCGGCCCGGCTGCCTCAGACGCGGTAGGCGAGCCGGACGGCGCCCCAGTGCCGCCCGGCCACGAGGACCGGGGCCGAGACGTCCTTCATCAGCGCGAAGACTCCGCCGCCCATGTCCCGCCGGTAGGTCTGCAGCAGGAAGGGCTGGCGGTTGCGCGCGGCGGCGAGGCCCGTGCGGTCGGCGAACAGTCGACGGTTGCGGCAGTGGGCCGAGTTCCACGCCGGGTCCGGGCCCTGCGGCTTGCTGAACGCGCGGTTGTGGGTCGGCAGGTAGCCGTTGCGGTCGACGGCCGCGCAGAACACCACCCGCTCGTCGAGCGCCAGCAGCGGCTCCTGCACGTCGGGCAGCAACCGGTCCGTGAGCGTGGTGAACCGGGTCGTCACCTGCGCAGGCTCGCTGCCCCTCACCGGCCGGTAGTCCTCGTCGAACAGGTCGCGCTCCGTGCACCTGCCGGCCGCGAGCTCGGCCGCGAACAGCGCCTCGACCCGGGCGGCCGCCGCCCGGACCGCCTCGATGAAGGGCGTGTCCGGGGTGCGCGCCCCGCTGCGGGCCGTCGCCCCGAGCAGCCGCTCCGACATGTCGAGCAGGCTCGCCGTCCGCGCCTCGGTGCGGGCGAGCTCGTCGCGGCTGTCGGCGACGCCCCGGCTCAGGCCGACCAGTGCCGTACTGGTGCCCGCGACCTGCTCGCCGGCCGAGGACGCCTGCTCGGCGATCTCGGCGGCCGACTGCCCCACGTCGCGCAGCGCGAACCCGACGTCGTCCAGCACGGACTGCACGAGCCGGGTGCCCTGGCGCACCGCCTCGGCCCGCTCGCCGGCCGAACGGCCCTGCTCCTGCAGCGCGGAGAGCGGCGCGGCCAGGCCCTCGACGACGGCGCCGATGGCCTGCGCCGCGGCGACGGTCTGCTCGGCGAGGGAGCGCACGGAGTCGGCGATGACCGTGAACCCGCGCCCGGCCTCGCCCGAGCGGGCCGCCTCGATGCGCGCGTTGAGCGCGAGGATGTGCGTCTGGCCGGCGATCTTGTCGATGCTGCGAGCCGCCTCGCCAACCTCGCCGAGCGTGCGCGTCACGTCCTCGAGCTGGGCGCCTACGCCCAGCACCCAGGTCGACAGCGCCTCGGCGCCGTCGAGCGCGGCGGCGACCTGCTCCTGCGAGCCCTGCACGCGCGTCGTCGCCTGCTGGGCCCCGTCGCCGACGCGACCGGCCGCCGACCCGACCTGCCCGGTGAGGACCGCGACGCGGGTGGCGGCCTCCGACAGGCTCGCGACGGTCTCCGCCTGCTCCGCCACGCGTGCGGCCACGGTCTGGACGTCGCCCGCCACGTCGACCACCTCGACGCCGAGCGCGCCGCAGCTCTGGGCGATCTCGCTCAGCGCGGCCTCGACGACCTCGGCAGCGGGACCGGCGGGACGGACGGTACGAAACAGGGCTGGCATGACCACACTCCGGGTTGGGCGGACGAGCACCCATCGGCCACGAAGCGGAGGACGTGAGCGGCCGCGCCGGGCCGGGCGCCGGCTCAGCAGCCGCGCAGGTAGTCGTCGAAGCTGCTGCCGGTGATGCGCTCGTAGGCCTCGACGTAGCGCGCCCGGGTCTGCTCGACGACGTGCGCGGGCAGCTCCGGGCCGGGCGGTCGGCGGTCCCACCCGGCCTGCGACAGCCAGTCGCGCACGTACTGCTTGTCGAAGCTCGGCTGCGGTCGGCCGGGCGCCCAGGTCTCGGCGGGCCAGAACCGGCTGCTGTCCGGGGTCAGCACCTCGTCGCCCAGCGTCAGCACGCCGGCGCGGTCGTGGCCCAGCTCGAGCTTGGTGTCGGCGAGCAGGATGCCGGCCCGCTCGGCCACCTCCGCTCCGCTCCGGTAGACCGCGAGCGTCACCTCGCGCAGCCGGGCAGCGAGGTCGGCGCCGACCTGCTCGGCCACCTGCGCGAACGTGACGGGCTCGTCGTGCTCGCCGACCGCGGCCTTGGTCGTCGGGGTGAAGACCGGCTCGGGCAGGCGGTCGCCGTCCCGCAGCCCGGGCGGCAGCTCGACGCCGCAGACGGCCCCGGTGCGCGCGTACTCCGCGAGTCCCGAACCGGTCAGGTGACCCCGCGCCACGCACTCGACCGGGACCATCTCCAGCCGCTGGACGAGCATCGACCGGGCCGGGTCGGCGCCGGCCGGCAGCGGCCCGTCGACCAGGTGGTGCGGCACGACGTCGGCGAGCTGGGCGAACCACCAGCGCGACAGCCCGGTGAGCACCGCTCCCTTGTCCGGCACCTCGGTCGGCAACACCACGTCGTACGCCGACAGCCGGTCGCTGGCCACGAGCAGCAGGTGCTCGGCGTCCACCTCGTAGACGTCGCGGACCTTGCCGCGGGCCAGCAGGGGCAGGTCGAGGGCGGTCACGTCAGCGCGGCGAGCCGCTCGAAGACGGGGGCGAGCCGCTGCAGGTACCGCTCCGGCCGGCACACCTCGTCGAGCCGGGCCTCGTCGAGCCGCTGCCCCGCTGCGGCGGCCTGCTCCGTCAGGGTCTCGCGGAACGGTCGTCCGGTCTCCCAGGTCTGCATCGCGGCCTGCTGCACGAGCGCGTAGGCGTCCTCGCGCGACAGCCCGCCCTCGACGAGCTCGAGCAGGACGGTGCTCGTGTAGATGAGACCGCCCGAGCTGTCCAGGTTGGCGAGCATGCGGTCGGCGTCCACGACCAGGCCGGTGACGAGCCGGGTGGTGAGGTGGAGCAGGTAGTCGGTGGCGATCGCGGCGTCCGGGAGGGCGACCCGCTCGGTCGAGCTGTGGCTGATGTCGCGCTCGTGCCACAGCGGGATGCCCTCCATCACGGGCACGACCTGCGCCCGCACCACGCGGGCCAGTCCGTTGATGCGCTCGCAGATGATGGGGTTGCGCTTGTGCGGCATCGCGCTCGAGCCCTTCTGGCCCGAGCCGAACGGCTCGGCGAGCTCGCGCACCTCCGTCCGCTGACCGTGGCGCACCTCCAGGGCGATGGCGTCGCAGACCGTCGCCATGATGGCCAGCGCGGATACCCACTCGCTGATGCCGTCGCGCAGCACGACCTGCGTCGCGACGTCCGCGGGGCGCAGACCCAGCGCCCGCGCGACGTGCTGCTCGACCTGCGGGTCCACGTTGGAGTACGTACCGACCGCACCGCTCACCTTGCACACGCCCACTGCCTCGCGGGCCCGGCGGAGCCGGTCCCGGCTGCGCGCGGTGGCGAAGGCGAAGTCCGCGAGGCGGTGCCCGAGCACGTCGGGCTCGGCGTGCACACCGTGCGTGCGGCCGACGCGGATCGTGGCCCGGTGGGCGAGAGCGAGGTCGCGCAGGGAGGCGACGAGCGCGTCGAGCCGGGCCAGCAGGAGGTCGGTCGCGTCGACCAGCTGCAGCGCCAGCGCGGTGTCGAGCAGGTCGGAGCTCGTCATGCCGAAGTGCACGTACGCCGCCGCCTCGCGCGGCGTCGTCCTGTCTGCCCAGGCGGACAGGAAGGCGATGACGTCGTGCTGCGTCACCGCCTCGATCTCCGCCACCGCCTCGGGGGTGGGCGGCGGTGCCTGACGCACGGGCTCGACCACGTCGGCGGGCACGCGGCCGGCGGCGGCGTGCGCCTCCAGCACCAGGACCTCGACGCGGCACCAGAGCTCGTACTTGTGGGCCTCGCTCCAGACCCGACCCATCTCGGGCAGGGTGTAGCGCTCGATCACGGCTGGACCTCACTGGTCGGGGACGGGGGGGCCGGGGGTCCGGCGACGGGGCCTGCGGCGGCGGCCTGCCCGATGTCGGTGCGCGCGTGCCCGCCGGCCAGGTCGATCCGCCCCAGGGCCTCGTACGCCGCCGCGCGGGCAGCCGGGAGGTCGGCGCCGGTCGCCGTGACAGACAGGACGCGACCCCCCGAGGCGAGCACTCGCTCGCCGTCACGCCGGGTCCCGGCATGGAGCACCTGCACGCCCGGGACGGCCGCGGCCTCCGCCAGCCCGGTCAGCTCGCCGCCGAGCGTGGGTGCGGCCGGGTAGCCCGGCGCGGCGAGGACCACCGTGACCGCCGCGCCGTCGTGCCAGCGCAGGGGGCCCACCGTCGCCAGACCGCCGGTCGCGGCGGCGTGGAGAAGACCCCCGAGCGGCGTCGCGAGCAGGGCCAGCACGGCCTGGGTCTCGGGGTCGCCGAAGCGCGCGTTGAACTCGACCACGCGCGTGCCCGCCGAGGTCAGCGCCAGCCCGGCGTACAGCAGCCCGACGAACGGGGTCCCGCGCCGCCGCATCGCGTCGACCGTCGGCTGGACCACCGTGGCCACCACGTCGTCGACCAGCCCGAGGGGCGCCCATGGCAGTGGCGCGTAGGCGCCCATGCCACCGGTGTTCGGCCCGGTGTTACCGTCGCCGACGCGCTTGTGGTCCTGCGCGGGCAGCAGAGGGACGACGGTCACGCCGTCCGTGACCGCGAACAGCGACACCTCGGGCCCGTCGAGGTAGGACTCCACGACCACGCTCCCACCCGCGCCGAGCACGGCGAGGCCGTGCGCCCGGGCCGCTTGGAGGTCGCCGGTCACGACGACCCCCTTGCCGGCCGCGAGCCCGTCGTCCTTCACGACGTACGGCGGACCCGCGACGGCGAGCGCGTCGTCGAGTTCGTCCGAGCCCCCCACCACGTGCGCGTCAGCGGTGGGCACGCGGGCCTCGGCCATGACCTGCTTGGCGAAGGCCTTGGACCCCTCCAGCCGGGCGGCGGCGGCTGACGGCCCGAAGCAGGGGACGCCCGCGGCGCGCACGGCGTCGGCGGCACCGGCGACGAGCGGCACCTCCGGCCCGATCACGACGAGGTCTGCGGCCGTCGCCCCGGCCAGCGCGGCCACCGCGTCCGCTGACCCAACGTCCAGCGGGAGGCACTCGGCGACGTCGGCGATCCCCGCGTTGCCCGGTGCGCAGCCGACCCAGGTGGTCCCGGGGTCGCGCAGGAGGGCCAGGCAGAGCGCGTGCTCGCGACCCCCGCCACCGACGACGAGGACCCGCACGCCGCGCCTCCCGGACTCCTGGGGCGGCCCCCGGGCACCTGCAGGTGCGCCGTCGCCACCAGCCGGCCGCGCCGGCTCTCCACCCGGTCGGAGCGCCGGGCGCCGGTAGTCTGCCAGCCACCATGACCCCGTCGGACTCCACGGGCGCCCCCGCAGCCGTCCGGCACACGGGCGACGACCAGCCCCGGCCCGCGACGACCGCCGTTCCGGCGCCGTCCGCGCGCCGCGCCGCCTCGGCGATGGCCGTGGGCACGCTGCTGTCCCGCCTCACGGGGCTGCTGCGCCTGCTCGCCCTCTCAGCTGCGCTGGGCATCGGCGACCTGCAGGACGCCTTCAACATCGGCTACACGGTGCCGTCGATGCTGCTCGTGCTCGTGACGGGCGGCACGCTGTCGGCCGTGCTGGTGCCGCTGCTGACCCGCGACCACGACCCCCGGGAGCAGCGCCGCACCGCGGAGGCGCTCGGCGGGCTCGTCCTGCTGGTCACCGGGGTCGCCTCGCTGCTCATGGTGGCCGCCTCGCCGCTGCTGGCCCGGCTCTTCGCGCTCAACGCGCGCGACGACCCGCAGTACGACGACATCGTCCGCGTCGCGACCGCCTTCCTCGCGCTCATGGCCCCGCAGGTGCTCATCTGGGCAGCGTCGATCTTCGCCACTGCGGTCCTGCAGGCGCACGGCCGGCTGGCCCTCGCCGGCTTCTCGCCGGTGCTGACGAACCTGATCGCGATCGCCTCGGCGGTGCTCTACGTCGCGATCGTGTCGGACGGCGGGCGCCTGCCCACCGTGCAGGACGTGCCGGCCGTCGGCATCTGGGTTCTGGGGCTCGGGTCGACGCTCTCCGTCCTGGTGATGACGTGGGTGCAGCTGGCGGGGGCCCGGCGCGTGCTCCCCGGCCTGCGCGTGCGGCCGCGGGTCAGGTGGGGCCATCCCGCCAACCGCGAGCTGCGGCGCCTGGGCCGGTGGACCGTGCTGCTCGTCGTCGCCAACCAAGGCGGGCTGCTGCTCGTGCTCGTGCTCGCCAAGGGCGTAGACGGCGGCGTCACTGCTTACCAGTCCGCGTTCATGGTCATGCAGCTGCCGTTCGCGGTCATCGCCGTGTCGCTGTTCAGCGCGCTCTACCCGCGGCTCACGCGGGCCGCTGCCGACACCACCAGCGGCGACGGCCCCCGCACCTTCGACGCCACCCTCGCCCAGGGGCTGCGGCTCGGGTCACTGCTGCTCCTGCCCTGCGGGGTCGGCCTGCTGCTCCTTGCCGACCCCGTCGCCAAGCTGCTCCTGGACTACGGGGCAGCGACCGGCCGCACCGACCTGGTGGCCGCGGCGCTGCGACTGTTCGGGGTCTCCCTGCTGCCGTTCACGGTGTTCAACCTGCTCACCCGGGCCCACTACGCCCTGGGGGACGCGCGGACGCCGGCGACCGTGACCCTCGCGCAGCAGGCGACAGGCGTGGCGGTTGCCGTGGCCGCGTTCGTGCTCGCGTCGAGCGCCACCGGGCGTCTCGCCGCCCTGGCCCTCGGTCACGCGGCCGGCTTCGCCGTCGGCTGCGCCCTGCTCGCGGCCTCGCTGCGCCGGAGTCACCGGGAGGCGTTCTCCGGCACCGGGACCGCGCTGCTCCGGTCGGTGGCCGGGGCGGGGCTCATGGCGCTCGCCCTCGCCGCCGCGGCCGCTGCCCTGCCGGCAGCCGACAGCCAGGTCGAGCTCGCGCTGAGGACCCTCGGGCTCGTCGCGGTCGGCGGGGCGTCCTACCTGCTCGCGTGCCTCCTCCTGCGCACCCGCGAGCTCCGCGAGCTGGTCACCCTGCGGCGGCCGTGACGCCGCTGGTCGAACGGACCGGCCGGGCGTACTACCCCGGGCCAGGCCGGGTTGTCACGTCGGAACAGTCACCGGTATTGACATGGTCGCTCCGGGTCAGTTCCATCCCCCGCACGCTCCGGAGCCGTCCGGATGCGCCCGGTCGGCTCGGCCCCGCTCCCCGCCGGGAACGGCACGCAGATCGCCGTCGTCGAGCGCGGCGTCTGCCTTCACGGAGAAGGTGGCGTCCGTCCAGGCCGCCGGGGGCTACGAGGCCGTGCTCGTCTTCAACCGCACGGGCTCCGACGGCTGCGACGGGTCACTGAGCATGAGCGTGGCGGGCGCCCTCCCGACGTTCGGCGTCGCGCCCCGCAGCCAGGGCTTCGCCCTTTTCGACCAGGAGTACGACCCCGCCGCGTGCCTGGCTGACGTGTCCGGCGCACAGTCCGGCATCACCCTGGGCAGGACCAGCGACCAGGTGACCCTTCTCGTCGTACTTCGACAGCTGGGGCTACCTGCACCTGTACGACGCCGCGACGATGGACGAGCTCGACACCTTCGCCCGCCATCCCCGAGTCGCACAACGCCCGTTTCGCCGACGGCTTCGGTGACCTGTCGGTGCACGAGGTGGCGACGTCGAAGGCCGACCCCCTCCTGTCCTACGTGTCGTACTACTCGGGCGGTCTGCGCGTGCTGCGCATCCAGGGCCGCGAGCTGCAGGAGGTCGGCGCCTTCATTGACGAGGGCGGCAACAACTTCTGGGGCGTGGAGGTGTTCTCCAGCGGCGGCGAGGAGTACGTGGCCGCCTCCGACCGCGACCACGGGCTCTACATCTTCCGCCACACGGGCTTCGTAGCAGTACGGGGTCCGCAGCGCGGACCCCACCACGCCCCTCAGGCACGCCGAGGGCCTGTCGCCCCACTCGGGTGGCCGGCCCTCGGCGTACCAGTGTGCTCCGCGCCGGGCGCCACGTCGAGAGACCGCCGGGTCGCAACCCTGGGTGCGGTGGAGAACCTGCGGGTCGCCCACGTGCCGAAGCGCTTCACGCGGCTGTCCCAGACCTTCGCCCTCGACGAGGCGCTCGCGCTCGCGGCGTAGGGACCGCAGGCTCGACCAGTGCGGTCCGGTACGGAACCGGACCATCATGACTACTGGACCAGAGGACGCAGCTGCAGCGTCTGCTCGCGGCCGGGACCCACGCCGATCGCGCTGACCGGTGCACCGCTCATGTCCTCGAGGGCCTGCACGTACGCCTGCGCCGCCTTCGGCAGCCCGTCGAACGACGTGACGCCGGTGATGTCCTCCGACCAGCCCTCGAGCTCGATGTAGACGGGCTCGGCCTTGTGGAACTCCGTCTGCGTCATCGGCATCTCGTCGTACGTCGTGTCACCGACGCGGTAGCCGGTGCAGACGGGGATGCGCTCGAGACCGGACAGCACGTCGAGCTTCGTGAGGAAGAAGTCCGTGAGGCCGTTGACGCGGGCGGCGTAGCGGGCGACGACCGCGTCGTACCAACCCGTGCGGCGGGCTCGGCCCGTCGTGACGCCGAACTCCCCGCCGACCTTGCGCAGCCGCTCGCCCATCTCGTCGTGGAGCTCGGTGGGGAACGGGCCGGAGCCGACGCGGGTCGTGTAGGCCTTCACGATCCCGATCACGCGCGTGATGCGCGTCGGGCCGATACCGGAGCCCGTGCTCGCGCCGCCCGCGGTGGGGTTCGACGACGTGACGAAGGGATAGCTGCCGTGGTCGACGTCGAGCATCGTGCCCTGGCTGCCCTCGAGCAACACGAGCTTGCCGTCACGCAGCGCCCGGTCGAGCACCAGCTTGGTGTCGGCGATGTGGGGGCGCAGCCGCTGAGCGTAGACCGCGTACTCCTCCGCCACGGCGGCCGCGTCGATGGGGCGCCGGTTGTAGACCTTCGTGAGCAGCTGGTTCTTCTCGCGGAGCGCGAGGTCGAGCTTCTGCCGCAGGATGCCGGGGTCGAGCAGGTCCTGCACGCGGATTCCCGCCCGGCCAACCTTGTCGCCGTACGAGGGCCCGATGCCCCGACCCGTCGTGCCGATCCTGGCCTTGCCGAGGTAGCGCTCGGTGACCTTGTCCAGCGAGCGGTGGTGCGGCATGATCAGGTGCGCGTCCGCGCTGATGAGCAGCCGCGACACGTCGACCCCCCGCGCCGCCAGCCCGTCCATCTCCGCGAGCAGCACGCCGGGGTCGACCACGACCCCGTTGCCGATGACGGGGGTGCATCCCGGCGTGAGCACGCCGCTGGGCACCAGGTGCAGCGCGTAGGACTCCCCCGTCGGCACGACCACGGTGTGACCCGCGTTGTTGCCACCCTGATATCGCACGACGTAGTCGACGGCCTCACCCAGGAGGTCGGTCGCCTTGCCCTTGCCCTCGTCACCCCACTGGGCACCGATGAGCACGAGTGCGGGCATGCTGGTCCTCCAAGCGAGAGACGAACGCTGAGCAGGCTAGAGCAGGGGGTGGTTGTGGACGGACTCGTGCTCCTCGCGAGCAGCCGGGCGGGCAGCGCGGAGGCCGACGCTGTCGAGGCCGCCAGAGCGGTCCTCGCACGGTCGTACGACGTGGAGGTCGCCGCCGCCGGCGACCCGGAGGCCCTGGACCGTGCCCTCGACTCGTGCGCCGGGCGCCGCCTGGTCGTGGCGGGCGGGGACGGCAGCCTCCACCTCATCGTGCAGCGGCTGCACGCACGCGCCGAGCTCGACCGCGGCCCGCTCGGGCTCATCCCGCTGGGGACGGGCAACGACCTGGCGCGTGCGCTCGGTCTGCCGCTCGACCCCGAGGACGCGGCGCGCGTTGTCTGCGCCGGCTCGCCACGGGCCCTCGACCTGCTCGTCGACGACGCCGGCGGGGTGGTCGTCAACGCCGTGCACCTCGGGCTGGGTGCGTTGGCCGCGGAGGCCGCGGGGCGCTGGAAACGGCGGTTCGGCGCACTCGCCTACCCGCTGGGGGCCCTGCGCGCGGGCACGAGCTCGCCCACATGGCGCCTTCGCGTGACCGTGGACGCCGACGTCCTGGCCGACGGGCGAACCCCGCTGCTGATGGTGGGTGTCGGCAACGGTCCCGGCATCGGGGGCGGCACGCCCCTGCTGCCCCACGCGCGGCCAGACGACGGGCAGCTCGACGTAGTCGCCGTCCGCGCCCGCGGACTGCGGGAGCGGCTTGCCTACGGCGTCGCACTGCGCCGCGGCCGGCACGTCGAGCGCGACGACGTGCACGTGGCCCGCGGCCGGTCGGTGACGGTCGAGGGTCCGCGGGTCGAGGTGAACGCGGACGGCGAGCTCGGCGAGAGCGTGACGCGGCGCACGTGGACGGTGCAGCCGGGCGCCTGGTCGCTGCTGCTGCCCTGAGCCCGCCGCGGGACGCCGCGCGCTCAGAACCAGCGCTTCAACACGGTCGTCGCGGCCTCGGCCCCCTTCTGCACGGGCCCCCGCTCCTGCCACCGGTCGCGGTCGATGCGGACGCTACGGGTCAGGTCGTCCTCGAAGTGCTCGACGAGCGTCGTGGTCACGGCCTCGTCGAGCACGCAGAGGACCACCTCCTCGTCGTGCTGCATCGACCGGTTGTTGAAGTTGGCGGAGCCGATCACCGTGGCGCAGTCGTCGATCGTGAGGATCTTCGCGTGCAGCATCGACGGCTGGAAGTTCCACAGCCGCACGCCCCCCTTGGTGAGCCGGTCGTACGTCGACTCGCTGGCGATCTGGCAGACGCGCTTGTCCGCGCCCGGCCCCGGCAGCAGCACGTCGACCTGCACCCCGCGGCGCACGGCCCCCAGCAGCAGGTGCTCGAAGGTGCGGTCGGGCACGAAGTAGGCGGTGGTGAGGCGGACCCGGGAACTGGCGCTCTCCAGCATCACGCGGAAGACCGTCGCCATGTCGTTCCAGCCGACGCTCGCGCTGCCGCGGATCACCTGCACCACGGACGTCCCCGCGCGCTCGTGCACGGGGAAGGTGTCGGTCTCGTCGTACAACGGGCGTCCCGTCTCGGCCCAGTTCTGCGCGAAGGCCGCGGCGAGTCCGTCGACGGCCGGACCGACGACGCGCACGTGCGTGTCCCGCCACTCCGACACGTCGCGCGCGTCGCCCTCCCACTCCTCCGCGATGCCCACGCCCCCGGTGAACCCGATCCGCTCGTCGACGATGAGCACCTTGCGGTGCGTGCGGTGGTTCTGCCGGAAGGGGCTGACCAGCCAGGGCTTGCGAAACCACTCGACCTGCACGCCGCACCCCTCCATGTGCGCGATGAGGTCGCTGTCCATCAGGCGGCCGCCGATGGCGTCGAGGAGCACGCGGACCCGGACGCCGTGCTGCGCGCGCTCGGCGAGCGCGTGAGCGAAGCGCCGCGCGATGTCGCCCTTCCAGTAGACGAACGTGAGGAAGTCGATGCTGCGCTCCGCGCTGGCGACGGCCCCGAGCATGGCGGGGAAGATGCGGTCGCCGTTGCGCAGCACCTCGAGCCGGTTGCCCTCCGTCGCGGGGATGCCGAGCAGGGCCTCGAGCCGCCGGCGCAGGCGACCGAGCGGGTCGTCGGGCACGGGCTGGCCGGCCGCCCGCTCCGCCGGGCCCGGCGTGCGCGCCGCGACGTGGGCCGCCGCCCGCTCCGTGGGTTCTTCGCCGAGGACCGGCGCCTCCTGCTCGACTGCCGTCACGCGCGCCTCCCTGTCTCGCGGCGCACCCGTTCCCGCCGGGGGAGATGCCGTGCGGGAAGCCTCCCCCCCGGCGTGCGGACCGGCAAGTGCCAAGGCTGCTCCCGCTAGGCTCCAGGGGTGAGGATGCCCGGTCCGACCGACCTCCTGGCGGCCCTGCAGGCCCAGACGGAGGCGCTGTCCCAACTGCCGGGCACCGTCGTCGCCCTGAACAAGGCCGTGCGCGACCTGGTGGCGGCGGTGGGGCAGGCCCGTGAGACGTTCACGACGCTCAACCGCCTCGCGCAGCGGGCCGACCGGGTCCTCGACGAGCTCGAGGAGCCGCTGGCCGACCTGGTGCCCGGGCTGCGGAGGGCCGCCGTCGTGCTCAACGACCCGGTGGTCGAGGAGATCCCGGAGACGCTGCGGCGCATGCAGACGGACGTGCTCCCCGTGGTGCGGGGGCTCCGGGAGACCCAGGACCGGCTGGCAGGCCTCGCAGCCGCCACCGACCGCCTGACCGGCTTCCCCGGCGCCTCGGGCTTCCTGTTCGGGCGCCGACCCCCGCGCCCCGCACCGGGCAGCGACGTGGGGCGCGTCGACGACGACGGCCCGCCCGGGAGTGTCGTCGGCTGAGGCCGCGTGGTCGCGTCAGTCCGAGGCCAGCGCCCGCTCGGCCTCGGGGTCGCTGTCGCGCAGGAAGGTGGCGCACCGCTGTGCCTCGTCGGTCTCCCCGATCGCGCCGGCCGCCCGGCCGAGCGCGTGCAGGGCGCGGAGGAAGCCCTGGTTCGGTGTGTGTGACCACGGCACGGGCCCGTAGCCCTTCCACCCCGACCGGCGCAGGGCGTCGAGGCCTCGGTGGTAGCCGGTGCGGGCGTAGGCGTACGACTCGACCGTCCGGCCCGCCGCGAAGGCGGCGTCGGCGAGCACGGCCCAGGGCACCGACGACCCGGGGAAGCGGGCAGCGACCTCCGCCGGGTCGGTGCCGGAGTCGAGTGCCGACCGCGGCTCCGGGTCGTCGGGCAGGAGGGTGGGGGGCGGGCCGCCGAGCAGGTCGCCGTGGATGGTCATGCGGGCGATGATGCCACCGGCCGCGCCCACCCCCTCCCGAGCGGTCGTCAGCGGGTGACGACGTCGGCCGTCCGCGTGCCGGCGTCCTGGGTGATGCTGCCGCCCTCGAAGACGACCTCGGTGCCGCCCGCGCGCGCCGCCGTACGGACCGGCATCCCGAGCTCGCCGGCGGGCCCGCCGGCCGCCTTGTAGGCCGCCAGCACCTTTCCGCGCAGCGCGGTCGTGGCGCGGGTGCTCGCGTCCCAGTAGACCTCGCCGCCGGCGAAGGTCTGGGAGACGCCCCCGTCCTCGCGCCGCTCACCGGTGGTCGGGAAGCCGAGCGGGCTGGACACGCCGCCGAGGGCCTCGTACTGCTTGCGGATGTCGCCGATCAGCACCTGCGCGCCCGTCTGCGGGCTCCAGACGACGACGCCGTTCTGGAAGAGGTTCTGCCGGCCGCCGGGGACGGAGTGCTCGTCGCTGACGGGGTAGCCGAGCAGGCCCTGCTCCCAGCGGAGCTGTCCGTACCGCGTGAAGATCTGGCCGTAGACGGCCCGGGCGCCCGTGACGCCCGACCAGACCACCTGTCCGCGCTGGTAGAGGCGGACGGCGCCGCCGCGGACGGGGAACTCGGGCCCCCTGGGGGCACCGAGGCCGGCGCGCGCCTCGGCATTGCCGTTGTAGTGCTTGTCGATCTCGCTGGCCGGCCGCGGCGCGGGCGGGTTGACCAGGCCGCGGGGGGAGCTCAGGCCCAGCTTGCGGCTGCACGCCGGCCACTGGCCCCACCCCGACCGCGCCTGCAGCTTCGCGGCGGCCTCGTCCTGCACGGCCGGGGACGCCTGGTGCGGCAGGCCCCCGTAGCCGAGGCTGCGCCACGTACCCGCGCTGAACTGGTAGGCGCCGTAGTAGCCGTTGCCGGTGTTGATGGAGTAGTTGCCCCCGGACTCGCACTGGGCGAGCCGCCGGAACTCGTCCATCGTCGCCGCGCTGGCGGCGCCCCCGCCGAGCAGGGCGTCGACGGCGAGGAGGGCTCCGGCGAGCCCGCCGGCGGTGACGGCAGAGGTGGCGCGGCGCGGGCGCGGGGCCCCGGAGCGCCAGGCCCGGACTCCGCGGGCACGCGTGGACAGGGCAGCACGGAACAGCGGCATGCGGGCGTAGGCCTTCCCCCACGCCTGCGAGGTGAGCTGTCGGGTTCGGGCCGGGGAGCCCGGCCGCGCGAGCGCGGCTTCACCCCGAGGACGGCGGCAGCCGCCCGAGGTCGTGCAAGGACCGGTTGGGTCCCCCGCTCCCGCCCTGTGCAGCACAGGGGGCACCGGCCGAGGGCGGGACTCGGCGTGTTCGACCGGAACCACCGCGGGCCACCCCACGGCTCGGCCGACGCTAGGTCAAACGCCGAGACGATCGCAAAGGGGTGTCGCGCTTGTCACAGGCGCGTCACGGGACCGGCCCAGCCGCTCGGCGCGCCGACCGGTGGTCGGGGCGCCGGGCCCGCGGGCTACCCACCGATGCTGCGACCGGCACTGCGGAGGTCCTCGCAGGCTTGGGCCACGCGCTCCGCCATCGACTGCTCGGCCTTCTTGCCCCAGCTGCGCGGGTCGTAGTTCTTCTTGTTGCCGACCTCGCCGTCCACCTTGAGGACGCCGTCGTAGTTCGTGAACATGTGGCCGGCCACGGGACGCGTGTACGCGTACTGCGTGTCGGTGTCGATGTTCATCTTGACGACGCCGTAGTCGAGGGTCTCGCGGATCTCCTCCAGCAGGGAGCCGGAGCCGCCGTGAAAGACGAAGTCGAACGGCTTGCCCCGGCCCACCTCCTGTCCGACCGCCTGCTGCCCGTCGCGCAGCACCGTGGGGCGCAGCTTCACGTTGCCGGGCTTGTAGACGCCGTGCACGTTGCCGAACGTGGCGGCGAGCAGGTAGCGGCCCTTCTCGCCCGTGCCGAGCACCTCGGCGACGCGGAGCATGTCGTCGTTCGTCGTGTACAGCTTCTCGTTGATCTCGTGGGCGACGCCGTCCTCCTCGCCGCCGACGACCCCCGCCTCGATCTCCAGCACGATGTTCGCCGCCGAGCAGCGCTCGAGCAGCTCCGCGCTGATCTTCAGGTTCTCCTCGAGCTCGATGGCCGAGCCGTCGAACATGTGCGACTGGAACAGCGGGTTGCCGCCCGCCTTGACCCGCTCCTCTGACACGGAGATGAGCGGGCGCATGAACTGGTCGAGCTTGTCGGCCGGGCAGTGGTCGGTGTGCAGCGCGATGTTGACGGGGTAGCGGGCGGCCACGACGTGGGCGAACTCCGCGAGGGCCCGGGCGCCCACCGCCATGTCCTTCACCGACAGTCCGGAGAGGAACTCGCCGCCGCCGGTGGACACCTGCACGATCCCGTCGCTGCCGGCCTCCGCGAACCCGCGCAGGGCTGCGTTCAGCGTCTCCGACGACGTCACGTTGATCGCGGGGAACGCGTACTGCTGCTCGCGGGCCGTCGTCAGCATCGACGCGTAGACCTCGGGCGTGGCGATGGGCATGGGGCTCCTCGTCGGGTGCGTCGGTCGGTCGGTGGGACGTCGGGCGCGGGGTGCGCTTCGCGCACCCATGCCCGGGTGCCGGCGAGCCGGAGTCTAGGGGCGGTCCGGGTGGGCGACCGCGGTGTCCGCGGACCCGGCCGCCTTCCGCCGGAACCATTCGTGGCGCTCCTGGATGTCGGCCTCGACCGCGTCCCACGCCTTCCGAGCGGCGATGAGCACCGGGTCCCACACGGGCGCGAACGGCGGCGCGTAGCCGAGGTCGAGCGACACCATCTCGTCGACCGTCATCTCGTTCCACAGCGCGGTCGCGAGGGCGTCGATGCGCTTCGCCGACCCCTCGCCCGCGCCTACGAGCTGCCCGCCGAGGAGCCGTCCGGAGCGCTTCTCCGCGATGAGCTTGACGCGGATGGGCGCGGCCCCCGGGAAGTAGCCCGCCTTCGTCGTCGAGTCGACGGTCGCGGTGACGTACTCGAAGCCGGCGTCGCGGCAGTCCACCTCCCGCAGCCCCGTCCGGGCGATCTCGAGGTCGCAGACCTTGCTGACCGCCGTACCGACGATGCCCGGGAAGGTCGTGTAGCCGCCGCCGATGTTGATCCCCGCGACCCGGCCCTGCTTGTTCGCGTGAGTGCCGAGCGGCACGTACGTCGGCGCGCGGCTGACGCGGTGGAAGGTCTGCACGCAGTCCCCGGCGGCCCAGACACCCTCGGCGTGGGCGCGCATGCGCAGGTCGGTGAGGATGCCGCCGGTCACCCCGAGAGGGATCCCGGCGCCCTCAGCCAGCGCGGTGTTCGGGCGGGCGCCGAGACCCAGCACCACGAGGTCGGTCTCGAGCGTGCAGGTGTCGGTCACGACCGCGCGGACGGCACCGGAAGCGTCGGTCTCCACGGCCTGCACCCGCTCGCCGGTGAGCACCGTGATGCCCTCGCCGCGCATCGCGTCGGCCACCTGCTCCCCCAGGTCGGGGTCGAGCGTCGTCATCGGCTGAGGGCTCATCTCGACCAGCGTCACGTCGAGCCCGCGCACGACCATGGCCTCCGCGAGTTCGACGCCGACGTAACCGCCGCCAACCACCACCGCGCGGCGCGCGCCGGCCTCGACCGCCGCGCGCAGGGCCTGCCCGTCGTCGAGCGTCTGCACGCCGTGCACACCGCGGGCGTCCAGGCCGGGGATGGGCGGTCGGAAGGGCCGCGACCCCGTCGCGAGCATGAGGACGTCGAACGGCTCGGCGTACGTGCGGCCGCTCTCCAGGTCGCGCGCGCGGACGACGCGCGCGTCGAGGTCGACCTCCTCGACCTCCGTACGCATGCGCACGTCGATCGCCTGCCGGCTGCGGAACTGCTCCGGGGTGCGGGCGATCAGCGCGTCCCGGTCGTCGACCGCGTCGCCGATCCAGTAGGGGATGCCGCAGGCGGAGTACGACGTGAAGCCGCCGCGCTCGAACGCGACGATCTCCAGGTCGTCGGGGCCGCGGCGCCGCCGGGCCTGCCCTGCCGCGCTCATGCCCGCGGCATCACCGCCGACGACCACCAGTCGCTGCGCCGCCACGTTCGCCTCCCGCTACCACGGCATCCGATCGGGGGACCCCGGCCAGAGGCCCACCGTAGGCTGCCCGCGTGGAGGTCGCGCTGGTCGGTGAGGACCAGCTCGCGGGCCTCGGCTCGGCAGCCCTCCTCCTCGTGGTCTGGGGCATCGTCTTCGTCGAGTCCGGCCTGCTCGTCGGCTTCTTCCTGCCGGGCGACTCCGTGCTGTTCGCCGCCGGGCTGATCGCCGCCGACCCGCGCGCCGAGGTGCCCATCTGGCTGCTCACGGTGGGGGTCGTCGTCGCGGCCGTGACCGGCGACGCCGTGGGCTACACAATCGGCCGGCGCGGTGGCCGCCCGGTGCTGGAGCGCCGGGAGGGCAAGCTCCTCGGCCCCGGGGCCCTGCGCCGGGCGGAGGCCTTCTACGAGCGCTGGGGGTGGTGGTCGGTCGTCATCGCCCGCTGGATCCCGTGGATCCGCACGTTCTGCCCGGTCCTCGCCGGCGCCGCGCGGATGCCCTATCCCTACTTCCTGTCCGCGAACGTCGTCGGCGCCCTGGCCTGGGGTGCGGGGCTGACGCTGCTCGGGTACGCGGCCGCGGCGATCCCCGGCCTCCGGGACGCCGCCGTCGCCGTCGGCGTCACGGTCGCGACCGTGTCGACGGTGCCGGCCGTGCTGCGATGGCGCGTCCAGCGCCGACGGGTACGAATGGCCCAGACGAGCGAGACACCGCCCACACCCGACGTCGAGGGACCGGCGCGGTAGCCCTCCCGCCGTACCCTCGGACCGTGGATGTCCTCGCCCTCGGTCCCGCCTGGCTCGACCCCGACACGCTGCTGCGCACCGGCGGCCTGCTGCTGCTGCTCGCGGTCGTGTTCGCCGAGTCGGGACTGCTGGTCGGGTTCTTCCTCCCCGGCGACTCGCTGTTGTTCACCGCGGGGCTGCTGTCGGCGGCGGGGGCCGCCGGGCCGTTCGACGTCCCCCTGTGGCTGCTGCTGCTGACCGTCCCCCCGGCGGCGATCATCGGCGATCAAGTCGGCTACGTCATCGGCCGCAAGGCCGGGCCCGCGATCTTCAACCGGCCCGACTCCCGCTTCTTCCAGCAGGAGTACGTCGACAAGGCCTACGCCTACTTCGAGCGCTACGGCGGCCGCACCATCGTGATCGCCCGCTTCGTGCCGATCGTGCGCACGTTCGCCCCCGTCGTCGCGGGCGTCGGCCGCATGCACTACCGCACGTTCGTGTTCTACAACGTGGTCGGCGGCGTCCTCTGGGGCGCGGGGGTCACGACCGCCGGCTACTTCCTCGGCCAGGTGTCGTTCATCGCCGAGCACGTCGAGGCGGTCATCCTCGGCATCATCGCGCTGTCGTTCGTGCCGATCGGCGTCGAGGTGCTGCGCGCCCGGCGGGCCGACCGCGGGCCGCGCGACACGTCCCGCGACCCGGAGGTCGAGCCGTCCGAGGAGCCGGTCCGAGACTGAACCCTCCCCGGGCGACCGGCTACTCGGCCAGCCCCAGGTCAGCCAGCGTGAAGGCGGCGCGGTAGTCCAGCCCGGCCGCGCGCACTGCGGGCTCCGCGCCCCGCTCCACCACCACGGCGACCCCCACCACCTCGGCGCCCGCGTCGCGCAGCGCCTCGACGGCCGTGAGCACCGAGCCGCCCGTGGTCGACGTGTCCTCCACGGCCAGCACCCGCCGCCCAGCCACGTCCGGACCCTCGATGCGGCGCTGCAGGCCGTGCGCCTTGCCGGTCTTGCGCACGACGAACGCGTCCAGCCGACGGCCCCGCGCCGCGGCCGAGTGCAGCATCGCGCTCGCCACCGGGTCGGCGCCGAGCGTCAAGCCGCCGACGGCGTCGTACTCGAGGTCATCGGTCAGCTCGAGCATCACGCGACCGACGAGCGGCGCGGCAGCGGCAGCGAGCGTCACGCGCCGCAGGTCGACGTAGTAGTCCGCCTCCCGTCCGCTGGAGAGCACGACCCGACCGTGCACCACGGCCAGCTCGGTGATGAGTGTGCGCAAGGAGTCGCGGTCGGTCACGGGGCGAGCGTAGGGGTGGTGCCCGCGACGACCGGTGCGGAGGTCCGGCGCGTGGGTAGGCCGCGGACGGCCGACAACGAGGAGGACTTGTGAGGACATCAGACAGCAGCGAGTCGACGGGGATGACGCCAGCCGCGGCCGAGACCCCCGACGACGCCCTCCAGCAGGAGATCGCCGACGAGGTCTCCGGTGGTGGCGCCGGCGAGGTGAAGGGCAGCGTCGACCCGCCCGTGGAGGGCGCGGGCGACGGGCTGCAGGAGTCCCGCTGACACCGGGCAGCGCACCGGTCGTCTTCCACTACGACCTCGTCTGCCCCTACAGCTACCTGCTGATGGCCGAGGTGGAGGCCGCCGAGGACGCGGGGGTGGCGCTGCGCTGGTCGCCGTACGAGCTGCGACCGGCGCCCGACGCACTGCCCGACCCGCGGGGCCGCTACATCCGCGACCACTGGCGCGACCACGTCTACCCGTTGGCGGTACAGCGGGGCGTAGAGATCCACGTGCCGACGGCGCAGCCGCGGTCAACGCTCACCTTGGCCGCCGCGGGCTTTGCGTATGAGCAGGGCGCGGGCCGCGCGTTCCGCGAGGCCGTCCACGCCGCGTTCTTCGTCGAGGGGCACGACGTCGGCGACGAGCGGGTCCTGCGGATGCTGGCGCGGCGGTGCGGCCTCGACGGGGACGCGCTGGTGGCCGCGGCGTGGGACCCGGCGAGGCTCACGCGGCTCCGGGACGTCCGGGCGGAGGCGCAGGCGGCGGGCGTGTACGGCGTGCCGAGTCTGACCGTCGGGGGACGACTCGCCTTCTTCGGGGCCCCGCCGCCGGGCGTCGTGGGCGACGCGCTGCGCCGTCACCGCGACGACCCGGACGCGCTCCGGGACGCACTCGGGACGCTCTGACCCGCGCTCCCCCGGACAGAGCGCCTCCCCTGAACCCGTCGGGCGGATCGAGGGGCGGCGGCATCAGGCAGCGGCTCCGGCGCAGCGGCTTCGGCAGAACTCGGCCGAAGACGAGGGCGCGGGCCCGCGTCGGACCCGCGCCCCCGTCGGGATGCCGCCGTCAGACGACCGTGGCCTCCACCGCGGCCGTGACCGTCAGGCCGTCGCCGTCCCGGTCGACCACGACCGTGTCGCCGTCGCGGATCTCGCCGGCCAGCAGCGCCCGCGCGAGCCGGTCACCGATCGCCGTCTGCACGAGCCGGCGCAGCGGGCGGGCACCGTACACCGGGTCGAAGCCGCTGAGCGCGAGCCACTCGCGCGCCGCATCGGTGACCTCGAGCGCTAGCCGCCGGTCGGCCAGGCGCTTCGCGAGCCGGTCGAGCTGGATGTCGACGATCCTCGTCAGCTCCGCGACCGAGAGCGGGTCGAACACGACCACGTCGTCGAGCCGGTTGAGGAACTCCGGCTTGAACGTGCTCCGCACGACGGTGAGCACGCCCTCGCGCCGCTGCTCGGGGGACAGCGTCGGGTCGCCGCTGAACTGCGACCCGAGGTTCGACGTGAGGATCAGCACGACGTTGCGGAAGTCGACCGTGCGGCCCTGGCCGTCGGTGAGGCGGCCGTCGTCGAGCACCTGCAGCAGCACGTCGAAGACGTCCGGGTGCGCCTTCTCGACCTCGTCGAGCAGCACCACGGCGTACGGGCGCCGCCGCACGGCCTCGGTGAGCTGGCCGCCCTGGTCGT
>JALYNB010000216.1 GCA_030773395.1 Actinomycetota bacterium | reverse complement strand
GCGCCGAAATCATGAGGCCGCTCGCGAAAGCCAGCAGCACGCCGAGGAGGCGTTCCGGTGCCCGCCAATAGGCCCCGATCGCGCCGCCGATGACGAGGGCGCTCGAGGACACCACTCCGAACACGAGGGCTTGAAGCACTCGTCATCGAGACTTCCCGGCGAGCGCCCACTTGACGCCGGTCCGGCATCCCGTCGGCGCGTGGTTCCGCACTTTTCTTGGTGACACCTCCTAGCCGCGCGTTGACGGGGCACGGAGCGCCCGGCGCCGCCGACCTGCTTACGAGACGGCCTGACTGAACGCCAGGAAGCCGCGTTAGAACGGCACTTCGTGCACAAAGCGGATTGCCGTCGCGTGCGCGGGCGTGAGACGCTCGCCGACATGTCGCTCCGACTGCGGATTGGCGAGATCGCTGCCGCGATCCGCGCCGCGCGCTTTCCGCCGCCGCCGCGGCGCCGCTATGACGTCGAGGGCGAGGCGTTGGCCCGGCCGTTCGGCGAGAGCGCGGGTCGCGGCCCGATCCGCGCCGGCGGCGTCGTTGATGACAACGACAGGCAGCCTGGCCGCTAGTGGACAGGCGCGACGGCGCGCAAGAAGCGGTGCAAATCAATGCGCAGCGGAGGTGCAAGAACGCCTCGTGCAACTCCGGCCGACGCTCCCAGCGCAGGCGCAGTCGGCGGAACTGGTGCAGCCACGCGAACGCGCGCTCGACAACCCACCGCAACCGGCCCGGGCCCGAGCCGTGCTCGATGGCGCGGCGGGCGATGATCGGCTTGACGCCGCGAGCTGTAGGCGGGGCGCGGGAAGGCAGCTGGGTTCGATTAGCCATTTGATCCTCTCCCCGAGTGGGGCTCCTCAAGGCCCGCGAGTCGATCTTGCGCCGATCAGGGGAGCAGGGGCGCCTGCCCCGCCTGCGGCTCGCGCTGGAAGCGCCCACTCCGCTCGGCCTCGAGCGCGTCGTCGACCTCGTCGAAGCCCGAGGCCAGCTCGATCGTGCCGTGCCCGGTGCGCTCGGGGACCTGGTGGCGCAGGCGCTCGAGCCCGAGGAGCAGGAGGAGGCTGAAGACGAGGTTTGAGGCGAGGTCAAGGACGGTGAGGACGGCGGCGTCGGTCGTCTCGCCCCACAAGTCGCCCGCACCCTGCGGTCCGAGCGCCCAGGCCACGCCGTAGAGCGCCCACGAGACCACGAGGAAGAGGGCCATTGCGTGGTAGATCCCGACATTGCGCCCCCCGTGGGCCTGCGCACGCTGGCGGGACGACACGAGCAGCAGCCAGGCGACGGCGAGAAAGCAGGCGGCGGCGATCGCGTACCAGACGCGCTGATGGCTGCGGGTCTCGGTCAGCTGCGCGAACAGCACGCACAGGAGCATCCCCGTGTTCAGGCCAAGGAGCCCGGTGACGAGCGTGGTGCGCTCGCGCTGGCGCGCGAAGTGCTGGACCGGGGGTAGCCCGACGATCACCAGGCTCAGCAGCAGCAGGGGCGTGGTGACCAGCCAGTCCACGTAGTGGGGAACCTGCGCGACGTGGCTGTCGGCCACCTGGAAGTCGAGCAGACCTGCGCCCATCGCGAAGTAGGAGATCGCCGCCAGTGCCGCCGCCGCGAACGCCAACACGAAGTGGTCTTGATCCTCACCGCGGCCCCGCACCCACAAC
Organism: Actinomycetota bacterium; assembly: GCA_030773395.1. Lineage (GTDB taxonomy): Bacteria > Actinomycetota > Actinomycetes > JALYNB01 > JALYNB01 > JALYNB01. The sequence continues at coordinate 1,149 of JALYNB010000216.1, read as the reverse complement.
CCGACGATGACCAGCATTCCGACGACGAAGCCGGCCAAGCCAATCCAGTACCACAGCTCCTCCGAGGGCGGGGGCTCTCCACCGATCGCCCGAAGCGCTTCCATCTAGACGGCGTTCCCGGTCCGCCGTGCTAATGAACGCACGCGAGCAAAGGAACTTCGGCTGGACGGCACCAGACCAACGGATTCACCCTCACTCGCTGATCGCCCACGTCGCGAGGTCATTGGTGGGCGACCGGAGACTGCTCGAGACGCCCGCGCGGGGTTGACTGCTCCACAGCGCTAACCCGCGCGGCCCACGCAGACCTGCGCTATGCGCCGAGCCGCTCGATCCGCGGACGCAATGCGCCTCGACGGCAAGAGGGCGTGTCGGATCAGGAAGACCGTCCCAGGCGTCGGCTACCGCGGCGACGAAGAGGGCTGGGCCGAGACCCAGGACGCGATGATCGACGCGATGCCTACGAAGACGGGCTCGGCGGCTCCTGGGCGGCTACGGGGTGCCCGCGGTGGTGACCGTCGGCGTCTGCGTCGAGGCCGTGGTCACTGCGGTCTACTTCGTGCTCATCAGCCGGTACATTGCGCGGCTTCGCTTACTGTTCCATTGGTCGCTCGCGCTGCGGCTCGTGCGCGAGGTCAAGGCCTTCGCTGGCGATGGGCCCGATTCGTCCCTCCGAGCGACGATCGGATCGTCCAGGAGTACCGGCTCGCCGGTTAGCCGCGGACGAGCGGCGATCGAGACCGCCGGCCCGCGGTCTGCTGCCCCTGTTCGTCCGGCGCGATCACCGGACGACGTCGGGGCGCACCGGTGCCGAGGACGCCCAGACGACGAGCGGTGGTTCCCTTGGCCGCCGTGCGAGGCTCCGCGTCGTGGGTACCTCCGTCCCAGACACAAAGCAGTTTCTCGCCGACCGTATGGGAGACAACGAGGAGTGGCCAACAGCAGCATGCCCGCCGCCGACCAGGCTCAAGGACCTGGCAAGGGTCCTCCTGACGGGCCCACTGACCTTCCCAGGTCGTCGTGGCGGGAGGTCGTGAAGCGCACGATCCGCGAGTTCAAGGAGGACGACCTGACGCTGTTGGCGGCTGCGCTGACCTACTACGGCGTGCTGTCGCTGTTCCCGGCCCTGCTCGTGCTGGTGTCGATCCTCGG
>JALYNB010000215.1 GCA_030773395.1 Actinomycetota bacterium | reverse complement strand
CCCGCGGCGTGCCCGTGCGGCTGCGCCAGCGCCTCGGCGAGCGTCTGCTCCCGCTCGGCTGGCGGCGGGTCGGCGGGGGCGACGGACGCGGTCCACGGCGACCGCACTACCAGCGCCGCGCCCAGCAGGGCGAGGCAGACCGCGACGAGCACGGCGAGCCGGGGACGCGGGGAGGACCACATAGCGGGACTCCTCATCGGATCTGGACCGTCTTCGCCACGGACGGCACGCCCCTGCTGTCCAGCACGGTCAGCAGGTAGGGGCCGGGCGGCAGCAGGGCCGGGTTCTGCGGGACGGTCGCGCGCAGCGTCGCGCCCGTGCCCGTCACGGGCAGGTCGACGAGGCGCACGTTCGTGTCGGTCTGGTGCGTGGCCGAGCCGACGCTGGTGAGCGCGGCGCTCGCGACCGTGCCGGTCACGCCGAGGTCGAACGCCTGTCCGTACGTCGCGGACGCCGGCGCCGACGTGATCGTCGGGCGGGAGCCCTTGAACAGGTACGGCGGCTCGTAGACCGACACTCGCAGCTCGAACGAGCCGTCCGCGGGGTTGGACCCGAAGACGAAGACCCGCCCGTCCGGCAGGAGCAGGGCCGCCGAGTGGTAGTTCCTCCCCACCGGGTCGGCCGGCACCGACGTCCACGCCTGCGTGCGGACGTCGTACAGGGCCGCGGCGGCCACGTCCCCGCCGCGGGTCTGGGTGGAGCCGTTGGAGGCCAGGACCGTGCGGTCGGGCAGCGTGGTGAGGTTGAGGTACTGCCGCCCCGGGCCCGGGAGGTCGGGGCCCGGCCGGTAGGCGGGTGTCGCCGCGTTCAGGTCGACGATGTCGACGAGGTTCGTCGGCGTGCGGTTCTGGTCCGTGTACCCGCCTCCGGCGATCATGAAGGTCTGGTCCTGCGCGGGCGGCAGGAGCACGGTGCCGGCCTGGTCGCGCAGCTCGGGGCTCCGCAGCCCAGGGATGTCCGCGATGCCCTTGGTCCGCCAGTCGTGCAGGACGGCGCCGCTGCCCGGACGCGGGCCGCCGAACGTGTGCCCACCGCTGTAGAAGAGCCGCCCGTCGGCCAGCAGGAACATGTGCGGGTAGGCGCCCCAGTACTCGTACGTCTGCGGCAGCTCGCTCTCGGCGAGCCACCGGCCGGCGCTGAGGTCGAACATCTCCGTGCTGTTCGCCGAGCCGTTCGCCTCGTCGTAGCCGCCCACGGACCAGACGTCGCCGTTCTCGAGCTTGGTGAGCGTCGGGTACCAGTGGCCCTCGATCGTCTCGTTGAGCGGGCTGTACCGGTTCGTCGCAGGGTCGAAGACGTAGGTCGCCTTCGCGCCGCGGTAGCTCGTCTCCCCCTGCACGCCCGGGTAGGACAGCGTGCCGCCGGCGATGAGCACCCGGCCGTCGGGGAGCGTGACGTGACCGGCGCAGAACATGTCGGTCGGGGTCGGCACGTCGGTGAAGCCCCCGGTGGCCGGGTCCCACACGCTCGTGCGGAAACTGCCCGCGGTGAAGGCGTCCGGGTCGTTGCCGGAGCCGGCGATGAGCAGCACGCGGCCGTCCCGAAGCAGGGTGGCGTGCACGCTGCGCAGGGGCATCGGGGCGGCCAGCACCGTCCAGCGGCCCGTAGCGGCGAGGCCCGTGGCCGGGTCGGGCTCGGTGACGACCGGGGGTGTGCCCGTGCCGGCGGCCTCACGCAGCGACCAGCCGGTCTGCAGCAGCACGCCGTCCCCCTCGCCAGCAACACCGAACGACACGCGCGTCGTGCCCGCGGGCAGCGCGGGCAGCGTGCGCTCCACGCGGGTCCAGTCGGCGACGGACGGCAGCGTGGCGAGCGTCGTCCAGTAGGTCCAGCCCTGCCCGACAACGTGCCTGAACAGCGGGATGCTGTTGACCGGGGTGGTGGCCCGGTACCAGATCCCCAGGGTGTACGAGCGGGAGGCGTCGACGGCGGCCGCGCAGCCCGGCGCGTCCGAGGGCATCAACTTGGCGTCGCCGTCGATGTAGTCGCTGACCTGAATGCGCCAGGACCGGCCGGTGGCGCCGGGCGGCAGCTCCGCGCTGGTGGCGGCGGTGCGGGTGCTCCGGCCCCAGCTCCCGTCTGAGAAGCAGTCGGGCATGGTGCTCGACCCGAGGGCGAGGTCGCCGTTCCCGACCAGCTCCGCAGCCCCGGCGGGGACGGGCTGGGCGTCGGGGGAGCGGTCGGCATCGGCGACGGCCCCGGACTCGGCGAGGGGCTCGCGCCCGGGGAGGGGTTCGGGCTCGGGGCCGGGCTCACGGCCGGCGGCGTCACCGTCACGTCGACCGAGGCCTGACCCTTGTCGTCGTGGTACTCCACAACGACGGTGTGGCTGCCCGCGGCCACCGGCACGACCATCGTGCGCACAGCGGGCTTTGCCGTCCAGGCGTCGAGGACCAGCCGCCCGTCGACGCGGACGCGCAGCCCGTCGTCGGCCCGTGTCCGCAGCGTGAGGTCGCCCGCCCCCAGCGACAGGGTGCGGGTCCACCGGGCCGAAAAGCCGTTGCCGGGCAGGGTGGCGGCCGGCGACCCCACGCCCCAGTCGAAGGACAGTGCCGGGTCGCACCGGGTGAGGGCAAGCGTGCCCGACGGCGCGCTGCCGTGGAAGTACTCGCCGGCCCAGGCCCCGGGATCGCAGGTGGGCGGGGCGGCGACGGCGGCGCCCGTGACGGCGAGGACAAGGCCGCCGAGCAGGGCGGGCAGGGCGAGACGCAGACGCCGTGCGGTCACGGGGTCCTTCCTGACGATACGAGGACGGAACGGGAACAGCGGGGGCCGATTCCCGGATCAGTCCGCGCGGCCCGGAGATTGGGCGGGAGGAGCGTGACCTACGCCAATCGGGAAGGCCTCTTGTGACCAGTGCACTGGTCGCGCGCACGCACCGCCTCCCCTGAGCGCGGTCCGTGGCAGTGCCATCACCCCAAGTGACAAACTGGGGGAATGGCCCGTTTTCTGTGACGAGGATCTCCCGACGGGTGAAGCTGCGAAACCCTAGGGTCAGTCTCGAAATCAGCGCCGACGCGCCGCCTGGAAACACGCGGGGAGGCCGCGCGCGCTTCCCGCGCTCCCCTGTCCCCGGAGGCAGCGTTGTGCCCACAGCCGACCCGATCCCGTCACCGGTGCGTCCGGTGAGCACCGACTCCCGGCCGGGGCGCGACGCGTCCCGCCGCGCTTCGTCGCGTGCGGGCGCGGTGCTGCCGTCCGTGCCCGAGGACCACGTCGACGTGTCGGTCATCGTTCCGACGCGAAACGAGGCCGGGAACGTCGCCGAGCTCGTGCACCGCCTCGACGCCGCGCTGGCCGATCCCTACGAGGTCATCTTCGTCGACGACTCCGACGACGACACGCCCGACGTCATCGCCGAGGTCGGCCGCACCGCGACGCGGCCCGTGCGCCTCGTTCACCGGTCGCCGGCTGACCGGGCGGGCGGTCTGGGCGGCGCGGTCCGCGAGGGCCTGCGGCACTCCGCCGGGCCGTGGGCCGTCGTGATGGACGGCGACCTGCAGCACCCGCCCGAGGACGTTCCCCGGCTGGTTGAGCGGGCCCGGGAGGGCTCCGCGGACGTGGTCGTGGCCTCACGCTACGTCGGCGAGGGCGACGCGGGCGGGCTGGCCAATGGTGTCCGCCGCGCCGTGAGCAGCGGCTCCACCACCGTGACGAAGGCCCTGTTCCCGCGGCGGCTGCGCGACTGCACCGACCCGATGACGGGCTTCTTCGCCGTGCGCCGCGAGGCCGTGGCCGTCGAGGACCTCCGCCCGATGGGGTTCAAGATCTTGCTCGAGCTGCTGGTTCGCCAGCCGCTGCGCGTCGCGGAGGTGCCGTTCACATTCGCCGAGCGGCACGCCGGCGAGTCCAAGGCCGGGCTGCGCGAGGGCTTCCGCTTCCTGCAGCAGCTGCTCTCGCTCCGCCTCGGCCGTGTGGCCTTGTTCGCGCTCGTCGGCGCGGTGGGATTCGTCCTCAACCTGGCGGTCATGGCGCTCGCCGTCGGCGCGGGGCTGCACTACGTCGCCGCCGCCGTGCTCGGCACCGAGCTCACGATCCTCACGAACTTCCTCCTGCAGGAGAGGCTGGTCTTCCACGACTGGCTCGGCGGGCGCACGATGCGCAGCCGGCTGGTGCGCTCCCTCGCGTTCAACAACGTCGAGGCGCTGGTGCGGACGCCGTTCCTGGTGCTGCTCGTGGAACAGCTCGCCGTCCCGTCGGTGCCCGCCCAGGGCCTCACCCTCGTGGTCGCGTTCGCGGCGCGGTTCACCTTCGCGTCCCGCGTCGTCTACGGCGCCACGAGTACGCAGGAACCGTGCCCGGAATCGCTCGCCTCGCCCCCCGGCGACGACGAGAAGTACGCCTACCTGGCGGGCGGGCAGCAGCGCTGGGTCTTCCCCCTGCAGACCGCGGCCTTCGCCGGTGTCGCCGTCAGCCTCGCCGGCTTCGCGGGCATCTCCTACTGGACGCTGCTGTTCCTGCTGCCGCTCTCGCTGTTCGCCGCCGAGCAACTGCTCGCCCTGCGGACGTCCACATACCCGCGCCGGGTCACGCTCGACGAGCACCGTGCCCGCGTCGAGGGCTGGCGGCCGGCCTGGTACCCGTCGGTGGACGTGTTCCTGCCCAGCGCGGGGGAGGGCCTCGCGCTGCTCGAGAACACCTACGGCCACGTGGCCGCCCTGGACTGGCCCGGTCGCCTGCACGTGCTGGTGCTCGACGACAGCGGCCGCGAGTCGGTGCGCCGGCTCGCTGACCGGTTCGGGTTCGACTACCTCGCGCGGCCCGGCCGGGAGTTCAAGAAGGCCGGCAACCTGCGCTACGGCTATGACCGCAGCGACGGCGACCTGATCGCGATCCTCGACGCGGACTTCGTGCCCCGCCCGGACTACCTGCGCGAGCTGGCGCCGTACTTCGACGACGCGGGTGTCGGCATCGTTCAGTCGCCCCAGTACTTCGACACCACGCCGGAGTTGGGCTGGCTCGAGCGGTCCGCCGGTGCCACGCAGGAGATGTTCTATCGGCTCATCCAGCCCTCCCGCGACGCGGTGGGCGCGGCGATCTGCGTGGGTAGCTGCGCGATCTACCGCCGGGAGGCCCTCGACGCGGCGGGCGGGTTCCCGATGATCGGCCACAGCGAGGACGTGTACACGGGCCTGGCGATGAGCCGGGTCGGCTACGAGCTGCGCTACGTGCCGGTGCTGGTCTCCAAGGGTGTCTGCCCGGACGGGTTGAACACCTTCATCACGCAGCAGTACCGGTGGTGCGAGGGCTCGCTCAGCCTCGCGGCGGACCCGGCCTTCCACGCCGACCCGACGATGACGCTGGCCCAGCGGCTCTGCTACTGGTCAGGCTTCCTCTACTACGTCTCGACCGCGGTCGCGGTGTTCCTCGCGCCGCTGCCCGTGCTGGTCATGGCGCTCTGGTTCCCCGAGAACGTCTTCGCCGTGAACATGCTGCCGCTGGTCGGGGCGCTCGTGCTCTGGCTCGCCGTCTACCCGCTGCTGTTCGTTGGCCGCTGGCGGGTCGAGGTGCTGCGCGTGCAGGCCCTCTACTCGTTCGCGCACGCCCTGTCGCTCGTGCACGCGATCCGCGGGCGCAGCGCCGACTGGGTGCCCTCGCACACGGCCGACCGGTCCAAGGCCACGTCGGTGGCGGCGACGGTGCGGCTCGTGCTCACCGTGTACCTGGGCGCCACCCAGCTGGCGCTCGCCGTCGTCCTCGCGCTCCGCACGGTGCAGTTCGGCCTCGCGGACTGGTGGGCGACGATCGCGTTCGCCCTCTTCAACGCGTACGTCTTCGTCCCGCTCGCCTGGCAGGGCCTTGCGGGCGTCCTGGCGGAGCGCCGCGCCCGCCCGGCCGAGCCGCTGCTCACGCCGTACCCCGAGAAGGTGAACGCCGCGTGAGCACCACGACCACCGGACCCGCCCCGGTGCCTCCCGGCGTCCCGACCTGGCGGCTCGCCGCCGCCTCGTTCGCCCCGATCGCGACCCGCTCCCGAGTCGATGCCTGGCTCGCCCGGCTGCCGCTCCTCGCCGTGCTGGCCGTGCAGGCCCTGATGTCGCTGCGGCTCGGCACCACCGCCTTCGAGGACGAGGCGCTCTACATCGACGCCGGGCACGACCTGCTGGCGCACTGGCTGCACGGCGCGCCGGTGCCCGACTACGGCTCGTTCTTCTCCGGTGCGCCGGCGGTCTACCCGGTGCTCGCGGCCCTGCTCGACTCCGCCGGCGGGCTGGAGCTCGTGCGGGCGTTCAGCCTCGTCTGCATGCTGGTCACCACGCTGTGTCTGCGGTCAGTGACCACGCATCTGTACGGGCGGCGTGCCGGACTCCTCGCGGCGGCCGCATTCGCGGTCACCGGCCCCGTCGCGTTTCTCGGCGCCTTCGCGACCTTCGACGCGATGTGCGTCGCCAGCCTCGCCGTCGCCGCCTGGCTCGGCGTGACGCGCCGGACGGCACGCACCGCGGCGGCGGCCGGCGCTGCCCTCGCGCTGGCGGTGACGCTGAAGTACACCGGCTCGGTCTTCGTGCCAGCGGTGCTCGCCCTGACGTTCCTGTCCACCCGGTACCTACCGCGGCGCGTCACGCGCACGGCCGTCGCCGCAGGAGTCGCCGCCGCGCTGCTCGGCACCGGCTTCGCGATCTGGGGCGAGTCGCTGCTGCCCGGCATCGTGTTCACGACGGCCGGCCGGGAGGCGTTGAGCCCGGCCCCGACGTCGCAGTTGCTCGGCTACGTCGCCCGCGACGTCGGGCCGCTGCTCCTTCTCGCGCTCGCCGGCGCCGCGCTCACCGTGCGCTCGGTCCGGTCGGGCCTGCTCGCGGCGGTGTTCCTCGGCGCGGCGGCGCTCCTCGTGGTCGGGCAGCTGCGCCTGGGCGAGGCCGTGTCGTTCGAGAAGCACCTCGCGTACTCGGCTGTGTTCCTCGCCCCGCTCGCCGGCCGGGCCCTGTCCGCGCTGTCCCACCGGTCGCTGCGAGCACTCGGCGTCCTCGCCGTGCTCTGGGTACTTCTCGTCGCCGGGCTCAGCCGGTCGCACACCTTGTACCAGTGGCCCGACGTGTCCGGCGTGGTCAGCCTGATCGAGTCCGACCCGGTAGCGGGCCGCTACACCTCGACGTCCGCGCGTTCGCTCGCCTACTACACGCGAGACGAGCACCCCCAGATCCAGTGGGACGAGGTCTACGGTCTGTTCGACAGCGGTGAGGACGCGATCCGCGGCGCAGTGACCGACCGCCGGTACGAGCTCATCGCCTTCCGCTCGGGCAGCAGCGGCAACCCTGTGGAGGACCAGCGGCTCGCCGTGTTCGTCGACGCCGTCCAGTCCAGCCCCGACTACGTTCTCGCCACCGAGCCGTTCCCCGTGCGGAAGTGGGCCACGGAAGAGTGGTACGTCTACCGGCTCCGGTGACCGAGCCCCCCAGCAGCACGCCCGGGAGGCGGCACGTGACGAGACGGCAGATCCTGGCCAGCGGGACCGCGGGGGCCGCCGCCCTCGTCGTCGGCGGACTCCTCCGCTCCGGCGTGGACGACAGAAACGCGGCGGCGGTGCCGCTCGTCGACCGTGCAGTGTTCGGGGCCTACGCCGACAACGAGCCCTGGCCGGACGTACAGGCGCACTACGACCTCGAGGGCGCGGTCGGAGGCCGACTCCCCGTCATGTCCTGGTTCCAGGACTGGGGGCCCGGGTGGCTCGAGCGTCAGGCGGCCGACGCCGCTGCGTCGGGCCACTCGCTCGTCATCGCCTGGGAACCCAGCCGAGACGGCCGGCCCATCCCCTTCCCGGACATCCTGAACGGCCGGTACGACGACTACGTGCGGGGCTTCTTCGCCGGGGCGGCGGCGCACCCCCGCCCGGTGGTCGTCCGACCGTTCTGGGAGATGAACGGCAACTGGGCCGCGTACAGCGTCGCGAGCCCCAACCGGGCCGTCACCTCCGTGGACGAGTGGAAGGCGACCTGGCAGCACGTGGTCAGACTGCAGCGCGAGGTCGCCGCGAACACGCAGATGATGTTCTGTGCGAACGGGAGCGACGTCGGTGGCGTGCCCGTTGAGGCCTACTGGCCGGGCGTCGAGTGGGTCGACCGGCTTGGCCTGGACACGTACAACGGCCAGCACGGCCCGTGGCGGGACCCCGCGGCGCTCATCGCGCCCATGTACCGCCGGCTGACCGCCCTGCACCCGCGGGCCCCGGTTGCGCTAGCCGAGATCGGCTGCCGTGAGGCTCGGCACGGCGAAGGGCAGAGCAAGGCCGACTGGCTGCGCCAGCTCTTCACCGAGCGCGGGTTCTCCCGGGTCGACTCCGTGCTCTGGTTCCACAGCGACAAGGAGGAGGACTGGCGGCTCACCTCGTCCCAGCAGGCCCTTCACGTCAGTCAGCAGTACCTCGGCCGGCCGTAGCTGCAGAGGACGTGCCGGGGTGGGCGGGTCGGGCACGCCCCAGCCTCTGCTTCCTATGAAAACCGGGGCGGGCTTCACCGGGCGCAAAGCCGTGGCCGTCGAAGGAACTGCCGGAAGCGCAGCCTTCCTGACGCACGCCCGGGGCACCCGCTACGACTGGGACGAGGTCACAAGATCAATCGTGGCGCCGCTCGGGCTGACCCCGTCCGTGGCCAGCAGCACGATCCGCGCCCGCTGCGCCAACCCAGCCCGCACCGACGACGACCGCGTCAACGACCCCAACTGCTCCCGATCACCATCCCGCAGACCCAGCGGCGCTGAACGCATTCCTCATTGTCCCGCACGGGACCGCCAAGAGACTTACGCCACGCGGCACTAGGACGACGCAGCGGGGGTGGCTGGCGTCCCGCCGGCCGAGTTGGTGGTGCCGCTGGCGGGTGGTGGCGCGTCGATGACCTGGTCGGCGGGTGGGGCCTGCACGGCCACGTCCACGCCCCAGTCATAGAGGTCGGTGGTGGTCGTGGTGGTCAGCGACGTGCCCTGAATGGTGAGCTCGAGGGTCTGCACGGTGCGGACGGGCCGGCCGTCGGCGTCGAGGAACACCTCGACTGGGATCTGTTCTACTCCGACGGCGCGGAGCTGCTCGACGGCCTGGCGGACCTGCGGGGTGTCCCCGCCGGGCTGCTCAAGGAGCCGCGCCACCTGGATGCTGCCGGTGTAGCGGGTGGCCTGCACTCCGCGGACGGTCTCGGTGCCGGCCTCCTGCACGTCCCCGAGTGCGCGCAGCTGCCGCAACGTCTCGGTCGGGTCCCCGCCCAGCCCGCCGGGCTCCCCACCAGTAGGGGGGAGCGGTTGCCGCAGCCAGGTGCCCTCGGCCTGACCCGGCAGCCCGGTCAGGTAGACCGCGCCGTCCACGACGCGCAGCTGCACCGGCCCGACCTGCTGTCCGTTCTGCTCTGCTCCCTGTACCTGCGGGGTGAGGGTCAGCTCGGCGCTGCCCGTCGCGGTGTCCACGACCCCCTCGCCGCTGACCCGCACCTCGCCCTGCGGAGTCTGGCTGACCGACTCCACAGCGATCCGCGCGGTGCCGGCCTCCTGCGCCGCGTCCGCCGCACCGGACACCAGGTCCAGAGCGGTCGCCGCCGAGCCACCCGCCGCCGTGCCCGCTGGCGCCGCAGCGGTGGTCGGGGCCTCCTGGCCGGTACAGCCGGCCAGGCCGAGTGTGACCGCCAGCGCGCCGACGAGCAGGGTCGATCGGCGCGTGCGCATGACGGGCTCCTCGGGTTCCAGGGGC
>JALYNB010000214.1 GCA_030773395.1 Actinomycetota bacterium | reverse complement strand
GCGCGAGGCGCGGCGGGCTCCCGTGGGGGGTGAGGACGTCTCAGTTGAAGAAGTCCTGCTCGATTCCGAGATCCACCGTCGACGGGTCGACCGACGTGACCAGGACGGGCTCGGTCACCGTCTGCTGCTGGACCGGGGCTGTGGAGGTCGGGGCGGGGGCGGGGCAACCGATCTTGGCGTAGCCGCCGAGGCCGGGCGTGGGGCCGGACGAGGGCCCCAGGTTCCTGCCGGCTCCGTTGTTGTAGCCGCAGTTGCCGAGGCCGTAGTCACCGCCGCCGGCGTGGCCGACCGTCGTCCCGCTGTAAGGGGTGCCGGCGGGCGCCGCGAACGCGCTCGGGGTGAACAGCATCCCGGCCAGGGCGACGGTGCCGCCGAGAACGGTGAGCCGCTTGATCGTCTTCATCTCGTGTCCTCGTGGGTGAGGTGGTTGGTGATGAAGTGATCGGCCGCCCGTCCCCGCCCTCTGCAGGGCCGTCCGGGTGACCCGCCGGGTCGTGAGGTCTCGCACGGGTGAACGTGCGGGCCACCCGTTCACTGGATCAGGTCGAACACCTTGAAGATCGGCATGTACAGGGCGAGGATCATCGACCCCACGACGCCGCCCAGGGTGACGATCATGAGCGGCTCGATCAGCGACGTCAGGGCCTCGGTGGTGGCCTCGACCTCCTGGTCGTAGAACTCTGCGATCTTGCCGAGCATGGTGTCGAGGGCGCCCGTGTCCTCCCCGACCGCCATCATCTGCACGACCATGGACGGGAACACGGGGTGCAGCTCGAGGGGGCCCGCGAGGGACTGCCCGGTCCGCACGGACTCCTGCACGTCGCGGATCGCCCGCGCGAGCACGACGTTGCCGGTGGTGTCGGCGACGATGTCCAGGCTCGACAGGATCGGCACGCCCGAGGACATCATCGTGCCGAGGTTCCGACTGAAGCGCGACAGGGCGATCTTCTGGAACAGGCTCCCGAACACCGGGATCTTGAGCTTCAGCGGGTCGACGACGCCGCGCACCTTCTCGTGGCGGTTCACCTTGAACCACGTGACGATGCCGGCGATGACCAGCACCAGGAGCGGCAGCGCCGCGATCCGCAGCAGCTCGGACAGGGCCACGAGGATGCGCGTCGGCGCCGGCAACTCGCCGCCCAGCGTGGAGAACATGGCGGCGAATGTCGGCACGATGAACAGCAGCATCGCGACGCACATGAGGATCGCGAGGACGAACACCACGACCGGGTAGGTCATCGCCGACTTCACCTTGCTGCGCAGCTTGACCTCGGCCTCGTAGTTCTTGGCCAGCTGCAGCATCACGCCGTCGAGGAACCCGCCGACCTCGCCCGCCTTGGTCATGTTGATCATAAGGGGCGGGAACACGTCGGGGTGCTTGGTCATCGCGGCGGACAGCGCGTTGCCCGCCTCGATGTCCGTGCGCACCTCGACGAGCACCTTCTTCAGCTCGGTGTTCGTCGTCTGGTCGGCGAGGATGGTGAGCGCCCGCAGCAGCGAGAGTCCACTGTTGACCATCGTGGCGAACTGGCGCGCGAAGACCGACAGGTCCTTCAGCCCGACCTTCGGCCCGAGCTTGGGGAGGTTGATCTCCTTGTCGAGACCACCGCCCCGCTGCTTCACCGAGATGGGGGCGTAGCCCATCCCCCGCAGGCGGACGAGGACGGCGCCCTCGGAGGCGGCCTCGATCTTGCCGTGGACGACCTTGCCCTGCCGGTCACGGACCTTGTACTCGTACGTTGCTCTGCTCATGCCGGGTCCTCCCCCGTGCCCCTCAGCCCCGGCCGAGCAGGCGGTCGAGGTCGGCCTTGTGGTGGCACTTCTCCGCGGCGAGGTCGTAGGCGACCCGGCCGGCGCGCACCAGCCCGGCGAGGTGCTGGTCCATCGTCGACATGCCGTGCGCCGCACCCGCCTGCAGCGCGGAGTAGACCTGGTGGGTCTTGCCCTCGCGGATCATGTTGCGGATGGCCGGGGTGGCGACGAGCACCTCGGCGGCCAGCGCGCGGCCCGAGCCGTCGGCGGTGCGGCAGAGCTGCTGCGACACGATGCCCTGCAGGGCGCCCGCCAGCTGCACGCGCACCTGCTGCTGCTGCGACGGCGGGAACACGTCGATGACGCGGTCGATGGTCTGGGCGGCGTCCTGCGTGTGCAGCGTCGCGAACACGAGGTGGCCGGTCTCGGCCGCGGTCAGCGCGACGCCGATGGTCTCCAGGTCGCGCATCTCCCCGACCATGATGATGTCGGGGTCCTGCCGCAGCGCGTGCTTGAGCGCGTTGGCGAAGGAGTGCGTGTCCGAGCCCACCTCGCGCTGGTTCACGAGGCAGGACTTGTGCCGGTGCAGGAACTCGATGGGATCTTCCACAGTCATGATGTGCTCCCGGCGAGTGCGGTTCGCCAGGTCCACCAGGGAGGCCAGAGTCGTCGACTTCCCGGAGCCCGTCGGGCCGGTGACGAGCACGAACCCGCGCGGCAGCGCGGCGAACTCCGCGACCGACGCCGGCAGGCCCAGGTGCTCGAGCGGCTTCACCTCGGTGGGGATGAGGCGGAAGGCGGCGCCGACGGAGTCCCGCTGCCGGTAGAGGTTGACGCGGAACCGCGCCCGCCCGGGCAGCGCGTAGGCGAAGTCGAGCTCGAGGGTCGCCTCGAACACCTCGCGCTGGCGCTGGGTCAGCACGGTGTAAAGCATCTTCTGAATCATCGGTCCGGTGAGCTCCGGCCGGTCGTCGAGCGAGACGAGGTGGCCGTTGCGCCGGATGACGGGCGGGCTCCCGACCGTGAGGTGCAGGTCGGAGCTCGAGGACTCCAGCACCTGGAGGAGCAGGTCGG
>JALYNB010000213.1 GCA_030773395.1 Actinomycetota bacterium | reverse complement strand
CGTGCACGTCGTACCGGACCTGGCCGAGGAGCCCCCGGACGCCGCGGCGCACGCGCTGCGCGCGCACGATCCGCACGCGGGGCCCGTACGCCGCACGCGCGGCCGCCAGGGCACCCTCGAGCGTGGGCCCGCTGAAGAGGACGGTCCCGGCGCCGGAGGCGACGGCTGCGGGGGCTCCCGGCGGGGGCACTGCGGTGTCAGGCCGCGACGGGGCTGCCAAGGCGGATCACTCCCACGGGCTCGACGTGCAGGGAACGGGCGAGGTCGGAGTAGGCGAGGACGCGCAAGTCCGGGCGGGCGGGCGCCACGAGGCGGCGGATCGCCGGCCGCAGGGCCGCGCTGCAGACGAGCACCGGCCGGTGGCCGAGGTTCTCGGCCTGCACGACCGTGTCGCTGATCGCGCCCATGATGGCCTCGACGCGGGGGCCGTCGACGGCGAGCCAGGACCCGCTGTCCCCGGAGCGCACGGCCTCGAGCAGTGACTGCTCGAGCAGCGGCTCCAGCGTCAGGGCCGCCAGGCGGCCGTTCTGCGCGGCGCCCGTGGAGATCGCGGCGCCGAGCGCGGCCCGGGCCGCCTCGACGAGCTGCTCGCGCTGCCGGGTCTCGCGCGCCCGGCTCGTGACGGCCTCGAGGATGCGGGTGAGGTCGCGCACCGGCACGCCCTCGTCGAGCAGGTCGCGGAGCACGGCCTGCACCTCGGCGAGCGACACCCCGTCGCCGCCGACCTCGGCGGCCACGGTCGGGCTGATGTCCTTGACCGCGTCGACGAGCACCTGCACCTCCTGGCGGCCGAGCAGGTCGCCGGCGTTGCGGCGCACGACCTCGGCGAGGTGCGTGACGATGACGGACGCGCGGTCGATGACAGTGTTGCCCTCCGCGGCGAGCACCTCCGCCATCTCCTCGCGGACCCACGCGGCCGGCAGGCCGAACACGGGGTCGATCGTGGGACGGCCGGGCAGGTGGTCGAGGTCGTCGCCGAGTACGAGCGCGGTGCCGGGCGGGGCCTCGCCGCGGGCGACCTCGACGCCGTGCACGTGGATCGTGTAGCCGGCGTGCGGCAGGTCGGCGTCGTCACGCGTGCGGACAGGCGGGACCACCACGCCGAGCTCGCCGGCCGTCCGCTTGCGCAGCGCCTTCACGCGGTCCATGAGGTTGCCGCCGCGGGCCGAGTCGAGCAGGTCGAGCAGGTCCGGCGCCAGCCGAAGCTCGAGCGGCTCGACGCGGGCGTTGTCCAGCAGCGAGGGGACGCTGTCGGGGTCGGCTTGCACGGCCTCGGGCTCGGCCTCGACGACCGGGGCGACCTTGGCGGCGCGGGCGCCGAGGACGAACAGCAGGGCGGCGAGCACGAAGAAGGGCAGCTTGGGCATGCCCGGCACGAGCGCGAGCAGCAGGATCGCCACGGCGCCGATGCGCAGCGCCTGCGCGGAGGCGCCCAGCTGGCCAGTGAGCTCCTCACCGAGGCCGCCGCCGTCCTTCTCGCTGGTGACGCGGGTCACGAGGATCGCGGACGCGACGGAGACGAGCAGCGCCGGCACCTGGCTGACGAGGCCGTCGCCGACGGACAGGAGCGAGTAGCGGTGGGCCGACTCGGCCAGGGTCATGCCCTGCTGCGTCATCCCGAGGATGAACCCGCCGACGAGGTTGATGGCGACGATGACGATTCCGGCGACGGCGTCGCCCTTGACGAACTTGCTGGCACCGTCCATCGCGCCGTGGAACTCAGCCTCGCGACCCACCTCGGAGCGGCGGCGCCGGGCCTCGTCCTCGTCGATGAGCCCGGCGTTGAGGTCGGCGTCGATCGCCATCTGCTTGCCGGGCATGGCGTCGAGGGTGAAGCGCGCAGCCACCTCGGCGACGCGGCCCGCACCGGCGGTGATGACGACGAACTGGATGATCACGAGGATGAGGAAGACGACCAGACCGACGACGAGGTTGCCGCCGACCACGACGTTGCCGAACGCCTCGATGACCTTGCCGGCGTCGCCGTGGAGCAGGATCAGCCGGGTCGAGCTGATGTTCAGGCCGAGCCGGAGCATCGTGGTGACGAGCAGCAGGGCCGGGAAGACGCTGAGCTCCAGCGGCCGCTTGACCATCATCGCGATCAGCAGGATGACGACGGCGCCCGCGAGGTTGGTCGCGAGCAGGAGGTCGAGGAGCACCTCCGGGAGCGGCACGACCATCATGAGGACGATCGCCACGATGAACAGCGGTACCCCGATCGAGGCGAACCGGTTCCTCGCCTGCGACACCGCGGTCAGCGGCATGGTCATGCGGCGCTCCTCCTCGTGCTCCTGCGCGTGCTGTAGACCGTCGCCAACACTTCGGCAACTGCGCGGTAGACCTCAACAGGTACGGGCTCGCCGATCTCGGCGGCGAAGTAGATGGCACGGGCGAGGGGCTTGTCGGCGACGACCGGTACGTCGTGCTGCGCCGCCTCCGCCTTGATCCGGTCGGCGACGGCGCCGGCGCCCTTGGCGACGACCAGCGGGGCGGCCATGCCGGCCTCGTACCTGAGCGCCACTACGAGGTGGGTGGGGTTCGCGAGCACGACGTCCGCGGATGCGATGTCGGCCATCTTCCGGTTGCGGGACATCTTCATCTGCCGCGCCCGGATGGCGGATTTGATCTCGGGGTTGCCCTCGGAGCCCTTGTGCTCCTCCTTGATCTCCTCCTTGCTCATCTTCGCCTGCTTGTCGAAGCGGTGCTTCGCCCACCAGGCGTCGGCCAGTCCCACGACCAGCGCCAGGATGGCGACGCGGACCAGCATCTGGCCCGTGCTGCTGCGGACGATGTCGAGCATCCCGGCGACCGTCCCGGGGCCGGCGAGCAGCGCCTCGTAGCCCGCCCGCCAGGAGCTGTACGCGACGGCGGCGAGCAGTCCGAGCTTGGCCGAGCTCTTGACCAGGTCGAACACGACCTGCGGCGAGAACAGCCGCTTGACGCCGTGCTTGGGGTTGACGCGCATCGCGCGGGGGCGCAAGGCGTGGAGGGTGGGGGCCGAGCGGTGCAGGCCCGCCGACGCGACCACGCTGGCCAGGGCGAGCGCCCCCACCAGCGGGGCCATCGCGATCGCCGCGTCGCGGAACATCCGGGACGCGGTGGTCTTGGCGACCGCGACGTCCTTCACGGGCTCCGACAGCGCGGTGACCATCGCCACCTGCACGACCTCCGACAGCCGCGCCAGCGCCCCCGGGAGCAGGAACAGGCAGACGACGAGGCCGACGGCCGCCGGCAGCTCGATCGACCGGGCGATCTGGCCGTCCTTGCGGAGCTTCTGGATCCGTTTCGGTGTGGCCTTCTCGGTCTTCTCACCGCTCACCGTGCATCACCCCTCACCGGAGCACCGACCCGCCGATCTGCGACGCGCTGTCGACGAGGGCGGGGACCTGCGAGGGGAGCACGGCGAGCATGCCGCCGGCGGCGCTCATCGCGACCAGCGCCTTCACGGGCAGGCCCACGGTCATCGCATTCGCCTGCGGCACGAAGCGGGCGGCGAGGGCGAGCGCGACCTCCGTGAGGAACAGGACGCCGAGCATGGGAGCCCCGATCTGCAAGGCGGCGACGAAGACACCGCTGACGGCCGCGCCGAGCACCTCGTCGGCACCGGAGGACAGGGTCGGCACGTGGTCGAGCGGGAGGGCCGAGAACGACCGGGCGAAGCCCGCGATGATGCTCTGGTACCCCTCGGTCACGAACAGCAGGGCGATGAACGTGAGGCTCGTGAGCCGCGCGAAGGCCGCCGACTGGGCGCCCGACACCGGGTCGAGCATCGCGCCGTAGGAGAAGCCGCTCGCGAGGTCCGCGAGGCCGCCGGCCACCTCGACGGCGGAGAGCACGATGGCGGTGAGCAGGCCGAGGGCCAGGCCGATCGCGACCTGGCCCATGGCGGCGAGCACGAACTCGCCGGTGTCGGCCGCCGTTGGCGTGTCCGGGTAGAGCGGCGTGAGGAACACCGCGAGGGCGACGGCGAGGGCGAGCCGGGCGATCGGCGGGATGCCGCGGGCGCTGAACAGCGGCACCACCAGCACCCAGGCCGAGCAGCGGGCGAGCACCAGCAGGAAGGTGGAGAGCGTCTCGGTCGGCAGCGGGACGTCGAGGACCATCCGCTCAGCCGGCCACGAACGTGGGGATCTGCTCGAAGAGCGCGACCGTCCAGTCGACGACCTCCCGCAGCATCCACGCGCCGCAGGCCACGAGCACGAGGGCGCTGGCGACGAGCCGCGGCACCATCGCGAGCATCTGGTCCTGCACCTGGAACACGGCCTGCAGGAGGCTGACGACGAGGCCCACCACGAGGGAGACCACGAGCAGCGGGGCGGAGACCTTGGCTGCCACCCAGAGGGCCTGGGACGTGACCTGGACGATGTCGGCTTCGAGCATTGTCGGTTCCTCCTGGTCGCGGCGGGGTCAGGCGTTGAAGGACTCGACGAGGGACTCGATGACGAGCGACCAGCCGTCGGCGACCACGAAGAGCAGGACCTTGAAGGGCAGCGACAGCAGGGCCGGTGGCAACATCATCATCCCGGTCGCGGACAGCGCCGCGGAAACGATCAGGTCGATCACGATGAACGGAATGAAGATCACGAAGCCGATGAGGAAGGCCGTGCGGAGCTCGGAGATGACGAACGCCGGGATGAGCGTGGTCGTCGCGACCTCACTGGCGTTGGCCGGCCGCTCGTCGCCCGACAGCTTCACGAACATGGCGAGGTCCTCGTCGCGGACCTGCTTGAGCATGAACTCCCGGAAGGGCTCGAGCCCCCGCTCGAAGGCCACCTGCTGGGTGATCTCGCCCGTCATGAAGGGCTGGACCGCCTCGTCGTTCGCCTCCTTCACGGTCGGCGCCATGACGAAGAGGCTGAGGAACAGGGCCAGGCCGATGATCACCTGGTTCGGCGGGATGCCCATGGTGCCGAGCGACGTCCGCACGAACCCGAGCACGATCACGATGCGGGTGAACGCCGTCATCATGACCAGCGCGGCGGGGATGAAGCTCATCGCGCCGAGCAGCAGCACGAGCGTGAGCGGGCTGTTCATGGGGCTCTCGCCGCTGCCGCCCAGGTCGACCTTCAGACCGGGCTGCGCAGGCTCGGCGGGCGTGCCGGGCATCGGTGGCACGGGCGTGCCGGTGGGCGCGTCGGCAGCGGGCTGCGCGTCCTCACCGTCGGCGGGCACCGGTGC
>JALYNB010000212.1 GCA_030773395.1 Actinomycetota bacterium | reverse complement strand
CGCCCGGGCCACTCGCGTCCGCACCGCCCGCGCCCGCACCGGTCCGACGGGTGACCGCACTCGCGTCGACGTCCGCGGCCAGGACGACGCGTCGGGGGGGCGCGGAGGGGTCGGCCACGAGCTCGCCGTCGAGCAGCCGCAGGCTCGCCCGCGCCGCCTCGGCCATCGCGACGTACTCGAGCTCCTCGTCGTCACCCTCGGCGTACCACTCCCGAAGCGCGGACGTCACCGCGCAGGCCACCACGGGAGCAGGCCCAACCTCGCCGGCGGCCAGCGCCGCCTTCAACCGCGGCAGCGTGCAGGGCAGGAACACCCGGACTCGTGTCACGAGCGCGCGTCCTCAGCCGACGGGCGCCAGGCCGGCGCCCGTCCCGGCACGCACCGCCGCGTCACCGCCACGCAGCGCCCGGGCGCTGGTGCGCAGGGACGTGGCCAGCACCGCTTCGCGTCGGCGGGAGTCCATGAGGTTCGCCCCGATGGCCTCCAGGTCCTCGGGGCCGGGCGAGAGCAGGGTGACCGCCGTCCCTGCCCGCCGTACCTTCTCCGCCTCGCGCTCCAGCCGCTTGGTGACGAGGCCGCGAAAGCGGCGCTCCAGGCGCCCGGCCACGGACGTCGGCCGGTCGGTCGCGAAGGAGGCCATCGGGGCCACCACGACCACCTCGTCGAGACCCATCGGCGCCAGGAGGTCCAGCGACGTGGCGGAGCAGGCGCCGCCGTCGACGTACCGACGGTCGCCGATGCGCACGGGCGCGTACCAGCCCGGGATGGAGCAAGAGGCCATCACCGCATCGGCGATCCCGGCGCGCGGGCTGCCCGGCCGCCCGAAGGGCACCCGCCGGCCCGTCTGGTAGTCCATGGCGACGACCCACGTCGCCGGGTGGGGCGCCCACTCCCCCGCCGGGACGATCGCGTCGATCATCCGCCCGACCGGGGCGAGCGTGCCGCGGCCCGCGGGCAACGCGCCGGAGAGCAGGGCCATCGGGGGCACCCGCCGGGGGTGGAGCATCGTGCGCGCCAGCAAGCCGGGCGCGCCCGGGAAGGGCTTGGGCGGCGGGGGCAGCGCCCCGCCCGAGTCCGTCTCGTAGTCGTAGTCGATGCGCGGGTCGCCCTCTACCACGATGCCCTGCTGGTGGCGGAGCATCGTCTCCACGGCGATGCCGGCGCCGAGCATGGCCGCGGTGACCGAGCCCGCGCTCGTGCCGACCAGGACGTCCGCGGCGCGGGCGTCGAACCCGCGGGCCTGCTCCAGCGCGGTCAGCGCCCCCACCGCCCAGGCGAACCCGAGCACGCCGCCTGCACCGAGCACGAAGCCGCGGCGCGGCCCAGCCGGGGACGGGGTCACCGCAGCGTCCCCAGCAGCTCGGCGAGGCTCTCCTCGACCAGCTGGCCCAGGACGTCGATGTCGGGCATCGCGTCGCGGTCGGCGTTCATGCCGTAGTAGACCCCTCCGTCGTAGGAGTTGACCCCGATCGACAGCACCTGGCCGTTGGCCAGCGGCACGACCGGGAAGACCTCGAGCATCCGGGCGCCGCCGGCGTACAGCGGCACCTGCGGCCCGGGCACGTTCGTGACCACGAGGTTGTAGATCCGCCGGGTGAACTGGCTCGCCACCCGAGCGCCCAGCGTGTGGATCGTCGGCGGGGCGAAGCCGTTCAGCCCGACCAGCACGTCGGCGCCCACGGACTCGTCGGACTCCTTGTGGCCGCGCATCGCGTAGGACACCCGGGCGAGGCGGACCACCGGGCTCGGCTCGCCCACCGGCAGGTCGACGACGTAGCCGCGTACGAAGCCGCCGGTCGCGTGGCCCTCCGAGCGCACGCTGACCGGCACCATCGCCCGCAGCGTCGAGCTCGGCAGCACCGGCTCCCCGCGGCTCAGGAGCCACGTGCGCAAGGCCCCCGCCACGACGGCCAGGACGGCGTCATTGACGGTGCCGCCGTGCTCCTTGCGGACCCGGCGGTGGTCCTCGAGGGAGGTGCGCGCGACGCCGAAGCGGCGCGCCTGCCCGACGCGCCCGTTCAGCGGGCTCGACGGCGCGGGCCGCAGGGCCAGCCGCCCGGCGCTCAGCACACCGGTGACGGTGTCGAGGACCTGCGCGGTGGTCGCGCGGATGTCCAAGACGTTGGCCCGCGTGGTCTCCAGCGCCGCGGTGGGGCGGCGCAGGACGTCGGTGACGGCGCCGGCGAGCAGGCCCAGCCGGCCGGGCTCGGGGCGCGGGCGCCACTCGTCGCGGCGGACCTCCCGCGACCGCGGCGTGGTGTCGAGGATGACCGTGCTGATGTCGACGCTCGAGACGCCGTCGACGAGCGCGTGGTGGGTCTTCGTGACGACCGCGACGCGGCCGCCCTCGAGGCCCTCGACCAGGTACATCTCCCACAGCGGCCGGCCCGGGTCGAGCGGCCGGCCCATGAGCCGTCCGACGAGTTCACGCAGCTGGGAGTCGCTGCCAGGCCTGGGCAGCGCGCTGCGGCGCACGTGGTAGCCCAGGTCGAAGTCGACGTCGTCGACCCACACGGGGTTCGCCAGGCGGCCCGGCACCTCCCGCACCTTCTGACGGAAGCGCGGCACGAGACCGATCCGCTGCTCGATGAGGCCCGTCAGCGCCGTGTGGTCGAACCCGACGTCGGGCGGGGCGAACACGGCCACGCTGCCGACGTGCATTGGCGTGCTGGGCTGCTCGAGGTAGAGGAAGGAGGTGTCGAGCGGGGTCAGCCGGTCGAGCGGCACCAGCACCTCCCTCGCCGGGGGCGACAGCGCCCCTTCGTCCTGCCGGGCATCGTGACACGACCTCGGCAGCAGGGTCGGTCCCCCCCGCCCGCCCTCCTCACCCCCCGGCCGCAGGTGATGCCCGACTCACGGGTCAGGGTCCCCGCGCACGGCGTCCGGCGCGGGTGCGGCCGTTCCATCGGCACCGGGTGGTGTGATGGGCGTCCCGGGAGCCCGGGTGGGGGGCTGGCGGCGTCCGGGCCGAACGTGGTTCGGTCCTGCTGCCGTACCCCGGCGACCCACGAGAGAGAGCGCGGATGGACTTCGCCCTGAGCCCGAAGACCCAGGACCACCTCGGCCGCCTCCAGGAGTTCATGGACTCCCACATCTACCCGGCCGAGGTTGTCTACGCCGCGCAGCGCGAGGCGGCGGGGTACGGCGACAACGCGCTCCCCCCGGTGGTCGAGGAACTCAAGGCGGAGGCGAAGCGCCGGGGGCTGTGGAACCTGTTCCTCCCCGACGTCAGCGGGCTGTCCAACGTCGAGTACGCGCCGCTGGCCGAGCTCATGGGACGCTCCGTGCACCTCGCGCCCGAGGTGATGAACTGCGGCGCGCCCGACACCGGCAACATGGAAGTGCTCCACATGTTCGGCACGCCGGAGCAGAAGGAGCGCTGGCTGCAGCCGCTGCTCGACGGTGAGATCCGCTCCGGCTTCGCGATGACCGAGCCGGACGTGGCCTCCTCCGACGCGACGAACATCCAGACGCGAATCGAGCGCGACGGCGACGAGTACGTGATCAACGGGCGCAAGTGGTGGACGACGGGCGCCGCCGATCCCCGCTGCCAGATCTTCATCCTCATGGGCAAGACCGACCCGGACGCGCCTGCGCACCGGCAGCAGTCACAGGTCCTGGTCCCCCGCGACACGCCCGGCGTCGAGATCCTCCGTGCCCTGCCGGTGTTCGGCTACCAGGACCAGCACGGGCACTGCGAGATCACCTTCACCGACGTGCGCGTGCCCGTCACCAACCTCATCGGGGAGGAGGGGGGCGGCTTCGCGATCGCGCAGGCACGCCTCGGCCCGGGGCGCATCCACCACTGCATGCGCTGCATCGGCGTGGCCGAGCGCGCGGTCGAGCTGATGTGCAGGCGCGCGAGCAGCCGCGTCGCGTTCGGCAAGCCGCTCGCCGAACAGGGCGTCGTGCAGCAACAAATCGCGGAGTCGCGACTCGAGATCGAGCAGGCCCGGCTGCTGACGATGAAGGCCGCATGGATGATCGACAAGGTGGGGGCCAAGGGGGCGCGCAGCGAGATCGCCGCCATCAAGGTGGCGGCCCCCCGGGCCGCGCTGAACGTGCTCGACCGGGCGATCCAGGTGCACGGCGGTGCGGGCGTGTCCGACGACTTCCCGCTGGCCGCAATGTGGGCGAACACCCGCACGCTGCGGCTCGCCGACGGCCCGGACGAGGTGCACCTGCGTTCGATGGCGAAGGCCGAACTCGGTCCCTACCGCCGGTCCGACCCGCGGCCCGACGTGGGCGTCGCCCCCGTGCTGCCCCGCTGATCGGCGGGGCCGCCCGGGAGTCGCGACGGAGCCGCCGGCCCTCAACCGGCGCGGCGGCGCAGGAG
>JALYNB010000211.1 GCA_030773395.1 Actinomycetota bacterium | reverse complement strand
CTTGCGCAGCACGCGGGCGCGCGGGTCCTCGGCGCGGTAGACGCGGTGGCCGAACCCCATGAGCCGCTCGCCGCGGTCGAGGACGCCGCGCACGTAGCCCTCCGCGTCGCTCGACCGCTCGACCTCGTCGAGCATCTGCAGCACCCGGCAGGGCGCGCCGCCGTGCAGGGGGCCGGACAGCGTGCCCACCGCCGCGGACAGGCAGGCCGCCACGTCCGCGCCCGTCGACGCCGCCACTCGGGCGGTGAACGTCGCGGGGTTCATGCCGTGCTCGGCCGCCGCCGTCCAGTACGCGTCGATGGCCCGGACGTGCAGGGGGTCGGCCTCACCGCGCCAGCGGATGAGGAAGCGCTCGGGGATCGAGCAGGCCTTGTCGACCTCGGCCTGCGGCACCGGTGGCCGGTCGCCCCGGGCCGACTGCGCCACGAACGACAGCGCGGTCACCGAGACGCGGGCCAGGTCGTCGCGGACCGCTGTGTCGGTGGCGTCGAACAGCGGGCGGAGGCCCCACAGCGGGGCGAGCTGGGCCAGCGCGCTCTGCACGTCGGCACGTGCGTCCCCGCTGCGCACCGGGATCGGCACGTCCTCCGCGGGCGGCAGCCCCGGGTCGAGCCGCCCGTCGACGAGCAGCCCCCACACGTGCTCGTAGGTCACCCTGCCGACCAGGTCGTCGAGGTCGATCCCCCGGTAGCGCAGGACCCCGCCGTCGCAGTCGGGCTCGGCGATCTCGGTCTCGAAGGCGACGACGCCCTCGAGACCCGAGTGGGGGGCCTCCTGGTCCACCGGGCTCTCCTCGCTGGTGCGGGGCACGGGATCGCCCATCCTGCCCCACCTCCCCGGCCTGCGACACACTCGCCGGGTGGACCTCCCGGCCGGCCCTCCCGACGTCGCCGCGCTGCGCCGCTCCTACACCCGGGCGGGTCTCGACGAGGCCGACCTGGCCCCGACCTGGGCCGAGCAGTTCGCGCGGTGGCTGAGCGACGCGGTCGCCGCCGGGCTCCGCGAGCCCAACGCCGTCGTGCTCGCCACCGCCGACGGCGCGGGCGTGCCGAGCGCCCGCACCGTGCTGCTCAAGGGGTACGACGACCGCGGGCTCGTCGTGTTCACGAACCACGGGTCGCGCAAGGGGCGGGACGTGGCGGAGAACCCGCGCGCAGCGCTGGTCTTCCCCTGGCTCGACGTCGAGCGCCAGGTGGTCGTCGCGGGCGCGGTCGAGCGGACGAGCCGGGCCGAGACGGAGGCCTACGCGCGGTCGCGGCCCCACGGCTCGCAGCTCGGGGCGTGGGCGAGCCCGCAGTCGCAGGTGGTCCGGTCACGGGCCGTGCTGGAGGAGCGCCGGGCCGCGCTCGAGCGCAAGCACCCGCCCGGCAGCGAGGTGCCGGTGCCCCCGCACTGGGGCGGGCTGCGCGTCGTGCCGGAGACGGTCGAGTTCTGGCAGGGCCGGCCCGACCGCCTCCACGACCGCCTGCGCTACCGGCGGGAGGGCGAGGCCTGGGTGCTGGAGCGGCTCGCGCCCTGAACCCGGCCCTCAAGGCCCTGCCGCGACCGGTCGAAGGAGCACCGTCGGCCCGACCGGTCGGCCCTGACCGGTCGGCACTGAGCACGGGAGCGAGAGCATGAGCGCGGGTATCCGGACCAAGGTCGTGGCCCTCGGGCTGGGCAGCACGATCGTCACGGGCGGGGTGCTGACGGCGGCGGGCGCCTGGCAGACGGGCCTGTTCGCCGAGCAGGCGCGGAAGGGCGTCCAGGTTTTGAGCGCAGAGGGCGTCGACACCGCCGCCGGCGGTGTGTACGACGTGATCTCCACGCAGGGCGAGTCGACGCAGGCGCGGGTCGACAGCGACCTCGAGGTCGCCCGCTACGTCGTGGCCCAGCAGGGCGGGCTGCAGCTCGGCAGTGCTCAGGTGCCCTGGACTGCGACGAACCAGCTCACCAAGGCGGAGACCCAGGTCGTCCTCCCGCAGGTCACCGTCGGCGGCCAGTGGCTCGGCAAGAACACCGACGGCGAGGCGCCCACGCCCGTCGTCGACCAGGTCCGCGGCCTCGTCGGCGGCACCACCACGGTCTTCCAGCGCATGAACGAGGCGGGCGACATGCTCCGCGTCGCCACGAACGTCACCAAGGCCGACGGCGCCCGCGCGATCGGCACCTACATCCCGGCCTCGGGCGCGGGCGGGGCCCCGAACGCCGTCATCCCCTCCGTGCTCAAGGGGGAGACCTACCGGGGCATCGCCTACGTCGTCGACTCCTGGTACTCGACCGCGTACGAGCCGGTGAAGGACGCCTCCGGCCGCGTGATCGGGATGCTCTACGTGGGCGTGAAGCAGGAGAACGTGCCCACGCTGCGCACGGCCCTGCAGGAGACCAAGGTCGGCGAGCGCGGGCACGTGCAGGTGCTCGGGGGCACCGCCGAGCGGCGCGGCACCTGGATGATCAGCAAGGACGGGGCCTCCGACGGCGAGAGCGCCCTCGACACCGTCGACGCGTCGGGCTACCGGTGGGTCGAGGACGCCGTCGACCGCGCCGTGCGGCTGCAGCCGGGCGAGCTCGACACCGTCCGGTACATCGACGCCAAGACCGGGCCGCACACTGTCCGGCTCGCCTACTACGAGCCCTGGGACTGGGTGATCGCCGTCGACACGGTGGACGCCGACTTCGCGACGGTCTCGGAGCAGATCGACGCCGGCCGCGCGGCGATGACCACGACCCTCGTGCTCGTCGCGCTCGGGGTCTCGGTGCTCGGGGCCGTCGCGGCCTGGCGGCTGGCCCGAGGCGTCACCGCCCCGCTGGAGCGGATGCGCGACCGCATGAGCGAGATCGCCGACGGCGACGGCGACCTGACCCAGCGCGTCGACGACTCCCGCGACGACGAGGTCGGCCAGCTCGGCGGCGCGTTCAACCGCTTCGTCGAGCGGGTCGCGGACACCGTGCGGGCCATTGCGGACAACGCCGGGTCGCTGTCGCAGACGAGCGGGCAGGTCGCCTCCCTCGCCGAGGAGCTCGCGTCGTCGGCCAGCGCGGCGGCGGACCAGACCTCCCGCGTCGACGGCGTGGCGAGCCAGATCAGCGCGAACGTGCAGGCCGCGGCCGCGGGGTCGCACGAGATGACCGGGGCGATCGGTGAGATCGCCCACGGCGCCGCGGAGGCTGCGCGGGTCGCGCAGCGGGCGGTGACCATCGCGGCGGAGACGACCGCGACCGTCGCGAAGCTCGGCGAGTCGTCCGCGGAGATCACCAACGTCATCAAGGTCATCACCTCGATCGCGGAGCAGACGAACCTCCTCGCGCTGAACGCCACGATCGAGGCGGCCCGCGCCGGCGAGGCGGGCCGCGGCTTCGCGGTCGTGGCCAACGAGGTGAAGGACCTCGCGCAGGAGACCGCACGGGCCACCGAGGACGTCGCCCAGCGGGTCGCCGCCATCCAGGCCGACAGTGCCGCGGCCACGACCGCGATCGGCGAGATCACCGACGTCGTGCAGGAGATCAGCGGCCACCAGACCACGATCGCCAGCGCGGTCGAGGAGCAGACCGCGACGACCGCGGCCATGAGCGCGAGCGTCACGGAGGCCGCGGCCGGGGCGGGGGAGATCGCCTCGAGCATCGCCGTCGTCGCGGCCACGGTGGACCGGACCTCCGGTGGCGTCGCCGAGGCGCACCAGGCGGCCGCGGAGCTGGCCCGGATGTCGGGCGACCTGCGGGGCCTCGTGGGCGCGTTCAAGTACTGAGAGTCCGCCCGGAGGGGCCGCGGGTCAGCCGAGTGCCCGCGCGACGACGCGCAGGTCGGCCACCAGGCCGCCGTACGCCGCCTCGCGGTCGTCCGCGCGCAGCACTGCGGACGGGTGCAGGGTCGCGAGCACGTGCGCGGCCTTGCGACCGGCGTCCTCGGCGTCCGCGTCCAGCCTGACCAGCCCCGGCTGCTCGGGCGGCCACGGGAGCAGGGCCCCGCGGCTCTTCGTGATCCGGAACGACCGGCCGAGCAGGGCCTGGGCCGCGGTCGCGCCGAGGCAGACGACGACCTCCGGGTCGAGCAGGGCGAGCTCCGCGTCGAGCCAGGGGCGGCAGGCGTTGATCTCCAGGGCCTCGGGCTTCGCGTGGATCCGGCGCTTGCCGGTGCTCGCCATCGTGAACTTGAAGTGCTTCACGGTGTTCGTCACGTAGGCGTCGGCGCGGTCGACGCCCGCGTCGGCCAGGGCGCGGTCGAGGAGCTGGCCGGCGGGGCCGACGAAGGGCCGGCCGCGCCGGTCCTCCATGTCGCCGGGCTGCTCCCCGACGAGGACGACCCGGGCGGTCGTTCTCCCCTCGCCGAACACGGTCTGCGTCGCCTGCTCGTGCAGGTGGCAGCCCCGGCAGCCCGCAGCCGCCTCCCGCAGGCGGTCGAGGTCCGCGCCGGACGGGACGAACGGCGCGGCGGTGGGCTGCTCGGCTCGGTCTCGGGTCGGCACGGCGGTCGCGTCCCCACAGCGGGCCCGCGCCATGCCCTCAGCGGCGCGACAGGTCGGGTGGGTCCGGCACCTCCGCCAGCCGGGCCAGGGCGTCCCGCCGCTCCTCGGCGTGGTCGACGATCGGCCGCGGGTACCCGTCCGGCGGCCCGCCGGGCAGCCGCCACGGCTGGTGCACGGCCCGGCCCGCCACCCCGGCGAGCTCGGGGACGTAGGTCCGTACGTAGTCCCCGGACGGGTCGAACTTCTCCGCCTGCAGCGTTGGGTTGAACACGCGGAAGAACGGGGCCGCGTCCGTGCCGGTGCCGGCGACCCACTGCCAGCCGTGCTGGTTCGACGACAGCTCCCCGTCGCGGAGCGCCCGCATGAAGTGCCTTGCCCCGCGCCGCCAGTCGATGTGCAGGTCCTTGACGAGGAACGACGCGACCACCATCCGCGCCCGGTTGTGCACCCACGCCTCGGCCTTCAGCTGGCGCATCCCCGCGTCGACGAACGGGTAGCCGGTGCGCCCCTCGACCCAGGCCTCGAACCGCGCGTCCGCCTCCGGCCCGGTGTCGACGCGGATGGCCCCGACGGAGGTGTTCAGCGGCTGCCGCGCCGACTCGGGCGCGTGCCACAGCACGTCGGCGTAGAAGTCGCGCCACGCGAGCTCGCCGCGGAACCGCTCGTCACCCTCGCCCTCGCCCAGCTCCGCGAGCAGTGTCCGCGGGTGCAGCGTCCCGTACTTGACGTGCACCGACAGCGTCGAGGTCGCGGGCGCCCCCGGGCGGTCGCGCCCCTCGGCGTACGCGGTGAGCCGGGCCTCCCGGAACTCCTGCCAGAGCTGCCGGCCCGCCGCCTCCCCGACGGGCGGGAGCGTCGTGGTGCCGACGTCGGGG
>JALYNB010000210.1 GCA_030773395.1 Actinomycetota bacterium | reverse complement strand
ACCGAGGCCACCTGCCCGCGCGTGATCCGCTCGTCCGGCCGGAAGGCGCCGTCCGCGAAGCCCCGGACCACACCGGCGGCGAGCTGCGCGCGGATCGCGCGGGCGTGCACGCTGCCCTCGACGTCCGGGAACGTGGGGCACGCCTCGGCCACGAACGTCAGTCGGGCCGTCTCGCTGAAACGGCACCCGAAGGTCGGGGCCGCCACGGCGTCCGGGTCGAAGACGTCGTCGCCCGCAGGTGCCCGCCCGGTCCTCGTCCAGCGCACGAGGTCGTCGAAGCCCTTCGCGAGCTCGCCGACCGTGAAGTCGCAGTGGCCGTTCGCGCGGATCGCGCGGGACACGAACTCCGTGCCGTTGTCGGCCGCTTCCGCCGCGTAGACCTGTTCCATCGAGAACGGCACGAACAGGTCGCCCAGGTCGTGCAGCGACAGCACCGGTACGGCGGTGTCGGCTGCGACTCCGGGGATGCCCTCGGCCCTCGGGTCACGCGCGACCCGTCGCACCTCCTTGTTCAGCACCGCCTCGACTTGCGAGACGCCGGGGTCGGCGTCGAGCTGGTAGACGAGCCCCTCGTTGCCGGCGACGTTCCCGGTGGCCACGCCCGCCGTGCCGCCGTGCAGCCCTGGGTACAGGGTGAACAGGTACGGCAGGCCGGGCACCGGGTCGAGCGCCGGGGTGTTCCAGTAGGCGAAGGCGCTCTCGAAGCCGGGCCGCTCGCCGCCCGAGAGCTGTTCGAGCGCACCGGACCAGCGTTCACCGGCCGCCTTCGGCGTGGGGCGCTGGGTGAACAACTCGGGCAGGACTTGCCCGGTGACGACCCGGGCGTAGGCCGTGGGGTTCGCGACGTACTCCTCGTAGCCGAGCGGTGCACCGGCCAGCGCGGCAGCGGTCGCCACCGCGCCGAGGTGGTAGTCGAACAGCGCGGCGTCGCCCAGCACACCGCACACCGGGTACGCCGCGGCGAACGTCTCGGGGTGGCGCTCGACCTCGACGGCGGTGATGTGACCGCCCATCGAGAGCCCGTGCATGACCACCTCGTCCAGCGTCTGGCCGCCGGGCACGACCGAGCGGAACCGCTCGAGCATGTCGTGCGAGTCCTCGACGCCCTGCTCGACGTCGTAGCCGTTGGTCTGGTAACTCGACGCCGCCCAGGCGTAGCCGCGGTCGATGAAGTGCTGCCGCAGGGCCGGCGAGTCGACGTGCACGGTCGTCCCGGTGCCGCGGTAGCCGTGGGCGTGGACGACGAGGTCGCCGTTCCAGTCGTCCGGCACCTCGATCCGGTAGGCCTGGCCGTCGTCGATCCCCGTGAACACCCTCGCCCCCGGCAGGGCGGTGAAGGGACGGCCGCTGGGGACGTCGCAGTCGGGGTCGGCCACGGTGTAGCCGGGCTGGGTCGTGCTCGCGACGGGGGCGTCGCAGGCCGGGGTGTCGGCCTCCACTGCGAGGGCCGGCGCCGGCACGGTCAGTGCCGCACCGGTCAGTGCCCCCAGTGCCAGGGCCAGCAGTGGGCGACGTCGAGCGGCAGTGGTGGGCACGAGGCCTCCTGGAGGGATGCCGGCCCGCGGCCGGCGCTGCCCTGGGTGACTACCAGTCCCGACAATCCGCCTGCAAGAGGCGTGCTCGGCGGGCTACCCCTGTCGGGACCGCCATCGCTGCAGCGCCCGGTCGAGCGACGGGTCACCGGTCGAGGCACCGGGGACGAGGACAGGGACCGCGGTCCCGGCCACCTCCACACGCAGCGCCCCGGGGCGGGGGTCGTGCTCCACCGGCACCAGGTTGTAGCGGTCACCGGCGGGCCGCTCCCACAGCGTGACGCCCTCCTGCGCGATCACCTCCGGGGCGACGTACATGGCGGGCGCCCCCGCGTACTCGTCCCGGGAGAGCAGCTGCAGGTGGGCTCCGCGACACGCCTTGAACCCGGCGACGACGCGCCGCGCGGCCTCCACGCCTGCCTGGACCGTGAGGTCGATGCGGGCCACCGGGACCGGGACGCCGAGGAGCAGAGCGGCCGCCGGACCGGTGACCGCGAAGGGCGTGTCGCTCCCGACGAGGGCCGCGAGGGCCTCGGGGACGTCCTGGCCCCACCGAGCGGCGCGGAGGAGTCTCGCGTGCGGGTCGAGTGCGGCCAGCTGGTCGATCTGGCGGTCGAGGTCGGCGTGCAGCGGCTCCAGCTCAGCGTGGAGCTGCAGACCGCAGACGGCCAGGAGCCGGTCGAGAGTGGCGATGCTGGGCAGGCGGCGCCCCCGCTCGTACGCGGACAGCACCGAGGGGTCGGTGCCGCTGCGGCGGGCCACCTCGGCCTGGGTGAGGTCGGAGCGGGCGCGGGCTTGTCTGAGGAGTTCGGCGGTGTCCATGGGCGGAGCTTGCCTCGCGACCGCCGGCCTCGTGGTGGGCCTGTGGACGGGTCGCCGACCCCGTCCCCAGGTGTGGTCAACGCCGAAGGTCAGGCGGCGTGACGCAGCGTGACCCCGGCCGAGACCATCTCGCGTCCCACGCCATCGACCGAGCGGTCCAGGACTGGAACTGCGCGACCACGGCAGCGCCCTCTGGGCAGACGAACCCAGACCTGGGCCTCCCGGCCGCGACGCTGGAACGGGAATGCGCGCCCGGCGGGGTCACGCCTCTGTGACTACCGCGCGACCTCAGGCGTCGGGCGCCGTCTCCCCGGCCCGGCGCGTGGTGGGCGGCGCGGCACCGGCGGCGGGGGGCCGCGGCGCGTCGATGCCGGCCTCCTTGCGCTGCGCCCGTGTGATCGGCGTGGGGGCGCCGGTGAGCGGGTCGCCGCCCGAGGCCGTCTTCGGGAAGGCGATGACGTCGCGGATCGACTCCGAGCCGGTGAGCAGCGCGCACATGCGGTCGATGCCGAACGCAATCCCCCCGTGCGGCGGGGGCCCGTACTTGAACGCCTCCAGCAGGAAGTCGAACTTCGACTCCGCCTCCTCGCGCGACAGCCCGATCGCCGCGAACGCCCGCTGCTGAAGCTCGGGCTCGTGGATACGCAGCGAGCCGCCGCCCAGCTCGGTGCCGTTCAGCACGATGTCGTAGGCGACCGCGAGTGCCTCCCCCGGCCGCTCACCGAACGACTCCTCGAACTCCGGCGCCGGCCGCGTGAAGGGGTGGTGAACCGCCGTCCAGCCGCCCCCTTCCCCGTCAGCACTGTCGGTGGGCTCGAACATCGGGAAGTCGGTCACCCACAAGAACGCCCAGGCCGACTCGTCGACCAGTTCGAGCCGTCGCCCGATCTCCTGCCGGGTAGCGCCGAGCAGCGCCAGCGCGTCGGCACGCGAGCCGGCGGCGAAGAAGGCGCAGTCGCCAACGGCCGCCCCGACCGCCTCGCGCAGCCCCTGCTGCTCGGACTCCGACAGGTTCTTGGCGACCGGCCCGCCGAGGCTGCCGTCCTCGAGGAAGGTGACGTAGGCCAGCCCGCGGGCGCCGCGCTGCTTGGCCCACTCCTGCCAGGCGTCGAAGGTCTTGCGCGGCTGATCGGCGCCACCCGGCATGACGACGGCGCCGACGTGCCACGAACCAGGGGCTGCCTGAAACACCCGGAACGGGGTGTCGGCGAAGAACGACGTGAGGTCCACGAGCTCGACCCCGAAGCGGACGTCGGGCCGGTCGGAGCCGAACCGGCGCAACGCCTCGTCATAGGCCATCCGCGGGAAGGGCGTGGGCAGCTCGACGCCGAGCACATCGCGCCACACCCGGCTCATCAGCGCCTCGGTGAGCTCGTAGAGGTCCTCCTCGTGCGGAAAGCTCATCTCGATGTCGAGCTGGGTGAACTCCGGCTGCCGGTCGGCGCG
>JALYNB010000209.1 GCA_030773395.1 Actinomycetota bacterium | reverse complement strand
GTGGCCAGGCGGGGCCGGACGGCGACGGCCGCCGCGCGCCGTGAGGGTCAGCGCGAGGCGTCGGCACGTACCGCGGCGACCAGCGCCTCGGTGACCTCGCGGGTGCCGGCGCGGCCCCCGAGGTCCGCGGTGCGCACGTCGGTCTCGGCGAGCACGTGCTCCATCGCGCGCAGCACCGCCGCGGCGGCGTCCGCGTGACCGAGGTGCTCCAGCATGAGCGCCCGGACCACACACCTGACCGAGCGGGTTCGCCTTGCCCTGGCCCGCGATGTCGGGTGCGGAGCCGTGCACCGGCTCCAACATCGAGGGGAACTCGCTCTCGGGGTTGAGGTTCGCGCTCGGGGCGATGCCGATGCTGCCGATCACCGCGGCGCCGAGGTCGGTGAGGATGTCACCGAACAGGTTCGAGGCCACGACCACGTCGAAGCGGCCGGGGTCGAGGACGAACTGCGCGGCCAGCGCGTCGACGTGGTACTCCGACAGCTGCACGTCGTCCCGCTCGGCCACCACCTCCCGCACGACCTCGTCCCAGAACGGCATGGTGTGCACGATCCCGTTGGACTTCGTGGCCGAGGCGAGCCGGCCCGCGCGACCCGCGGCCAGTCCCGCGGCGTAGCGGGCGACGCGCTCGACCCCGACGCGCGTGAACACGGACTCCTGCAGCGCGAACTCGCCTGGCGTGCCGCGGCCGAACCGGCCGCCGATCTCGGAGTACTCGCCCTCGCTGTTCTCGCGTACCACCAGCAGGTCGATGCCGCCGTCGGGGACGGTGCGCAGCGGGCTCGTGAGGCCGCGGAGCAGTTTCGCCGGCCGCAGGTTCACGTACTGCGCGAAGGCCCGGCGGATCGGGATGAGCAGGCCCCACAGCGACACGTGGTCGGGGACGCCGGGAAAGCCCACCGCTCCGAGGAAGATCTGGTCGTGCTCGGCGAGCTGCTCCAGCCCGTCCGCGGGCATCATCCGCCCGTCACGGGCGTACCGCTCGCAGCTCCAGTCGTAGGTCTGCTACGCGAAGCCGAAGCCGTGCCGGGAGGCGACCTCCTCCAGCACCTCCTGCGCGGCGGGGACGACCTCGCGGCTGATGCCGTCACCCGGGATGACGGCGATGCGGTGCGTGGGGGTCACGAGGTCCTTCCCTGCCGGCCGGCGGTGCGCGGAGCCCCTGCCCCCGACGCCGCGCCGGGACACCGGGGACACGGCTGATGGGCGAGGACGCCTGGGTGGCCGCCGAGGTCGCCGTCCTGCTGGCGGCCGGCGCGGCCGTGCTGGTGGGGGCCGCCGTGCAGGCCTCAGTCGGGCTCGGGCTCGGACTGCTGGCCGCGCCGGTCTTCGCGCTCGTCGACCCGACGCTCGTGCCGGGCACGATCCTGCTCGTCACGTCCGTCCTGCCCGTGCTCATCATCGCGCGCGAGCCGGGTGGCGTGGACTGGCGCGGTCTGGGCTGGGCGCTCGTCGGGCGGGTGCCGGGGACCACGCTCGGCGTGTACGTCGTCGCCACGCAGCCGCCGAGGACGACCGCCCTCGTCGTCGCGGCCGTCGTGCTCGGCGCGGTCGTGCTCTCGGTCACCGCCTGGGAGGCCCGTCCCACACGCCGGGCGCTGCTCGTCGCCGGGGCGGTGAGCGGGGTGGGGGGGACGGCCACATCCGTCGGCGGGCCGCCGGTCGCACTGCTCTACCAGCGCGCGTCGCCGCCGGCAATGCGGGCGACGATGGGTATGTACTTCCTCATCGGCAACGTGTCGTCGATACTCGCGCTCGCCGTCGCCGGTGAGGTCGGGCAGCGCGACGTCGTCCGCGGGCTGCTGCTCCTGCCGTTCCTGCTGGTCGGCTTCCTGCTCTCCGGCACCCTGCGCCGGCACGTGGACACGGCCCGCCTGCGTGTGGCCGTGCTGGGCCTGTCGGCCGCGAGCGCCGTGCTGCTGCTCCTGCGCACCCTGCTGCCGGCGTGAACGTCGCGCCGGGTGGTGAGCCGGGGCCCGTGGGTGCGCCGTCAGGGACTCGAACCCCGAACCCGCTGATTAAGAGTCAGCTGCTCTGCCAATTGAGCTAACGGCGCCTGGCAACGAGGCGAAACACTACCAGCGGCCGCGCCGGCTCCGCCGCCCGGGGCCGCCGTGCAGCGGGTGTCACCCGGGGGGAGCAGCGCACCGGTCTACACCGGCAGCCGGGAGGCGCCGATGTGGTGGGGGAGAGGAGCGCGGGGCGCTCCACCGGGAGACCTGGGGGTGCCGTGCCCGCCCGTGCGCTGACGAGTGCCATGCCCGATGCCCTCCTGTCGTCCGCGACGACGTTCGACGGGGCGTGCGCCGCGGTCGTCGACTACCTCAAGGACGCGGTCCCCCTCGGCTACTGGTCGGTGAGCCGGTACGACGGGGAGCGCCAGGTGTACCTGCAGGTGCGCGACGACGCCTACGGCACCCGAGCGGGGGACTCCCACGCCTGGGAGGGCTCCCTGTGCCGCCGCATGGTCGCGGGAGCCCCGCAGATCGCTCCCGACGTCGCTGCCGTGCCGGAGTACCTCGAGGCTCAGATCACCGGGCAGCTCGGCATCGGGGCCTACGTCGGCGTCCCGCTCCAGAGTCACGACGGTCAGGTGTTCGGCACGCTGTGCGGGCTGGACCCCGACCCCCAGGACGAGGGACTGGCGGGGCAACAGCCCCTGCTGCGACTGCTCGGCGCCCTCCTGACGACGATCCTGCAGGCCGATCTCGCGCGCGCGGAGTCGGAGCGTGCGGCCGAGCGGGCGGAGCGGGAGGCGGAGACCGACGCCCTCACCGGGCTGCGCAACCGCCGGGGCTGGGACCGCCTGATCGCTGTCGAGGAGCAGCGCCTGCGCGCGTTCGGTGACCCGGCGGCAGTGGTCGTGCTTGACCTCGATGGCCTCAAGGCCGTCAACGACACGACGGGACACACGGCCGGCGACGCGCTGATCCGACGTACCGCCCAGGTGTTGCGCGCGCAGCTGCGGGACCACGACGTCGTGGCCCGGCTCGGCGGCGACGAGTTCGGGATCGTCGCGACGGGGATCACGCCGTCGCAGGTGCCGTCGCTGGTGGCACGCCTGCGCCGCGCCCTCGCTGACGCGGGGGTCAGCGCCTCGGTCGGGCACAGCCTCTACGGCCTGGGCTCGGGCCTGCTCGCGGCATGGGGGCAGGCCGACCTCGGCATGTACGCCGACAAGGAGCGGCGGAGGGCCGTCGAGCCCGCCCAGGCGGCCTGACCGGGGCCAGCGCCCGCGGGGGACGCCGAAGGTGGGGGTGAGTGAAGGGACTCGAACCCTCGACATCTCGGACCACAACCGAGTGCTCTACCAGCTGAGCTACACCCACCAGGTGTGCCCGCACAGTGTAAGGGTTCGCGGATGCCCGCCGAGTGGGGGACGTCCGACAGTGACGAGGAACACCTGTGGGGGCCTGGGCCGGGTCAGTCGGGGGTCTGCAGGGCCGCCGGCGCGCGGACAGCGGCCTGCGCGGCGGCCGACCGGGCGGCCTCGTCTGGCCCGGGTGGCGGGACGAAGACGGTGCTGCGGTAGTAGCGCAGCTCCGCGACCGACTCGAGGATGTCGGCGAGGGCACGGTGGCCGCCCGCCTTCTTCGGGGCGTCGAAGTACGTCTTGGGGTACCAGCGTCGCGCCAGTTCCTTGATGCTCGACACGTCGATCATCCGGTAGTGGAGCCAGTCGTCGAGCAGCGGCATGTCGCGGGCGAGGAAGCCCCGGTCGGTGGCGATCGAGTTGCCGCACAGCGGCGCCTTGCGCCTCTCGGGCACGTGACGCTGCACGTACTGCAGCACCTGCTGCTCGGCCTCGCCGACGGTCAGCGTGGCCGCGCGCACCGCCTCGGTGAGGCCGGACGAGGCGTGCATCTGCGCCACGACGTCACGCATGCCGACGAGGGCCTGCTCGTCCGCGCCGATGACGAGGTCGAGCCCCTCGTCGAGCACCTCGAGCTCGCCGTCGGTGACGACCACCGCCACCTCGATGAGCCGGTCGGTCGCGAGGTCGAGCCCTGTCATCTCGCAGTCGATCCACACCAGACGGTCGATCAGCACGCGTGCAAGGTTACGGCGCGGGCGCCCGGCATTCACCAGCCGTCCTGCAGCGAGGTGCGCACGTCGGCGAGCACGTCGTGACGGTCCCGGCTTCCCTCCCGTGCTGCCCGCCGCAGGAGCTCGCTGCCCAGCACGAGCATGCCCGTGATCAGTTGCCGGGTGTCGACGAGCACGAGGTCGCCCGCGCCCGTCGTCCGGACCGACCCGGTGGCCGACAGCCCCGCCACGGCCAGGTTCACGGCCCGCACGTTCGCGTCGAGGTCGCCGTCAGGATCGAGCGCCGTGAGCGCGTCGAGCAGGACGCCCGCCGCCTGTCGTGCCGGGGTGAGATCGTCCACAGACCAGACCATACGGACACCCCGGACGCTCCTGGCGCGCGGTCGGCCTGCTGCCGGGGGAGCGCGACCTGCCGCACCTGCACGATGCTGCAGCCGTGTCCCGCTACGCCGTCGCCGCCGAGCGTGCTCGCGCCGGGTCGCGCCGACCCGTCCCGCCGTGGCATGCCGCGGACCTGCTCGACGACGACCCCGCGCTGCACGCGGGTGAGCTCGTGGTGAGCCTGTGCGGCGTCGGCGGGCTGCGCGTGTTCCCGCTCGAGTGGGGCGGGGTCGCCGCCGGGCACGGCTGCGCGGAGTGCGTCACGCACGTGGCGCGATCGGCCCCGCTGCCGGGGTGACGCGGTGCGGGGTGCGGCGCGCCGGCCTCAGTGGCGGGACGCGGGGGCGTCACGCCGTCGCGAGCCCTGGGCTGCTGTTCGACGCACCGCATCCGCGGGATGGTGGTGCCCGTGGCGCCTCGGGTCGCCGTCGTGACGGGAGCGCGCCCGGCAGGACTCGAACCTGCGACCAAGTGCTTAGAAGGCAATAGGTCGCCCCCCGTACGAGTGGGCGATTCTGAGGCTCGAAACTGCTCATGACCTGCGCTTTCTCTGTCAGTACCGCTCGCCTGGGCTTGTACTCGGGGCCGGGCGATCTTTCCGAGTTGTCCCTTGTTGTGCCGACGTGTTGCAGGGTGTCTGTGGGAAGGGCTGTGGGAAGCCGACCGCCCCTGAGGAGACTCGCCTACAAGCAACCGGTCGGCTTGCCGCCCCGCGTTGCCGGGAGCGGTGCTGGCCGCGTCCCCGGCACGGGTCGGCGCGAGCCGTGTCGTCGTTGTCTTCAAGCGCGCCCGGCAGGACTCGAACCTGCGGCCATGGACTTAGAAGATCCCTGCTCTGTCCAGCTGAGCTACGGGCGCAAACCCGGGCTTCTCGCCGGGTCTGGGCAGACTAGTCGCTGGAGGTCGCAGAGGTGGGAGGGGCAACCCGGCCGGGGGGCGGCAGGGACTCCGACTCTCGGACCGGCACACCGGTCGACTCGCCCCGCCGAGACCGCGGGCTGGTCGAGCCCGGGCCTAAGTGCCTGGTGGTAGGTGTCCGCGTGGACACGGGGCGACGGCCGCCGTCAGGGACGGGAGCTCGGCGTCGCTTACGGGAGCGGCGCGAAGCGACCACTGCGCTCCATGTTCGGGCGGGGTTCGGGACCGCACGTCCGAGGACTACTCCCATCTGCGACATCTGGGGTGGCTGGGCACCGGGCTCGAACTCGGTGACCCGTACGGCCACGTCACCGCCGCCTGGATGACCGTCCAGGAGATTCGGCTGCTCAGCCCGCGCAGCCGCGACCCTGCTGACGGCAGCACCGCGTCCGCGTGCGCTGCGCCGACTGCGAGGTCCCCCGAACCGCATCGCCCCGCCCGCACCCTCGACAGCTGGCGCGACGGGCTTCTGGCGACTTTATGACCGGCGGGAACAACGACGGCCCGACCGAGGCGATCAACCTGCTCAAGCGCGTCGGGTCCGGATTTCCCAACGCGGCAACTACGGACTGCCACTCCTGTTTGACGGCTCTTCGCAGTTGAGCGGGGTCGGCTCGTCATGCGTGGTTCGTTCACGCGGCTTGGGTGACCGCGATGTGGAGCATGATGCGCTGCTCGTAGTGGGTCTGGTTGCGGAAGCCGCAGCCGACACGCTTGACCTGCTTGATCACGCGGTTGGAGCCCTCCGTGCGGGCGTTGGTGAGGCCGAGCTCGAGGAAGCCCTCGATCTCGGTCCACCAGGCCTCGATGGTGGTCGCGAGGCGGGTGGTCTCGGGCATGTTCGCGTCGGCGCAGGCGGTGAGGAATCGGTGCAGCCGGTGCGCCACGAGGTGCCGGCTGTAGGCGGGCCGGTGGTGGCGAGCAGCTGACGGAGCAGCTCCTTGCAGCCCCAAGCGGCGCCGATCTCGTTCGTCGGGTCGTCGCTGGCCAGCACGCGCCGCAGGCGGGCGAGCGCCTTCTTCGACAGGCCGTTCCCGGCGCGTAGCAGGAGCCGGCGGTGCGCCCAGGCGGGGTCGGTCTTCCGCCCCCGGCGGTCGTGGGTCTCGCGCTGCACCCGCTGGCGGACGTCGGTGACCATCTGGTTGGCGAGCCGGACGAGGTGATGCTCCTAGCGATGTCAAGCGGCCTCGGCGGCTTGGTTGTCGGTCGCTGCCGGGGCGGCGAGGAGGGCGCGAAGCACCTCGCGGGCGACATAGCGCTTGAGACAACGCATGATCTCCGGCTTGCTGAGCCCTTGGCTTGTGCGTCGGGCGACGTAGGCCTTGGTGGGCTCGTGCCAGCGCAGCCGGCAGAGCACGATGCGGTGCAGCGCGGCGTTGGCGGCCCGGTCACCGCCGCGACTGAGC
>JALYNB010000208.1 GCA_030773395.1 Actinomycetota bacterium | reverse complement strand
GTACGGCTGGTACCACCCCGGGGACGCCGGGCGCGACATGGGCCTCGGCGACGTGCCCGCCGTCATCGCCGCGCGCGGACGGGTCGTGCTGGGCGACCACGGGTTCCGGGCCGCCGCCGCGCGCGTCGAGGCCGTCGCGCTTTCCTGGCTCGTCACGCCGGGGCCGAGGTCGCGGCGACGGGCCCGGCAGGCTCTCGCCCGTCATTACCCGGACGCCACGGTGTACGGGTCGCGACGCGCGATGCTGCGCGCGCACCCGCCGCACGACCTGACCGCCCTGGGGATCACGGTGGCACCCAGCCCCGCTGGGCGGTACCGCCGCACCACCTACGTCGTGGGCGTCCTCGGCCTGCTGCTGATCTACGTCCTGCTGCCCGTGCTGCGCAGCACGGGCACTCCGCCGCCCGTGGTCGGCGCCGTCGGCCTCGCGCTGTTCGTCGCCTGGCAGGTCGTGCTGGTCTGGCTGGCCGGTCGCTCCTCGACGGGGACGGGCCACTGGGGGGAGACCGCCGCGAGCCCGGACGCCAGCCCAGACAGCGCCGCGTGATGCGCGTCGCGGTCCTCGACGACTACCAGCGAGTCCGCACACTCGCTGGCCCCGTGGGACTCCCTCGGTGCCGACGTCGACGTCGAGTTCTTCGCCGATCACCTCGATGACGAGGCCGCGCTGGCCCGGCGGCTGGAGCCGTTCGACGCAGTCGTGCTGATGCGCGAGCGCACCCCCGTACGGCGGTCGCTGCTCGCCCGCCTGCCGCGTCTCCGGCTGCTCGTCACCACGGGTATGCGCAACGCCTCGATCGACCTCGACGCCACCGCGGAACACGGGGTGGTCGTGAGCGGCACCCCGGGCAGCGGCACCGCACCGTCGAGCTCACCTGGGCGCTCATCCTCGCCCTGGCACGCCAGGTGCCCGCGGAGGACGCCGCCCTCCGCGCCAGTCGTTGGCAGACGACTGTCGGCCGGGAGCTGTCCGGCCGCACGCTGGCCGTCCTGGGACTCGGGCGGCTGGGCAGCCGGGTCGCCGCCGTCGGCAGCGCCTTCGGCATGCACGTCGTCGCTTGGAGCCAGAACCTCACCCCGGAGGCGGCGGCCCGGGCAGGCGCGAAACTGGTGTCCCGGGACGAGCTGTTCCGCCGGGCGGACGTCCTGACCGTGCACCTGGTGCTCAGCGACCGCACCCGAGGACTCGTCGGGGCCGACGAGCTGGCGCTCATGCGCCCGACGTCGTACGTCGTGAACACCTCGCGCGGACCGGATCGTGGACACCGACGCTCTGGTGGCCGCCCTCCATGCGGGACCGTCGCCGGCGCCGGGCTGGACGTCTTCGACACCGAGCCGCTGCCGGTGGA
The DNA here is from genome assembly GCA_030773395.1 of Actinomycetota bacterium. Lineage (GTDB taxonomy): Bacteria > Actinomycetota > Actinomycetes > JALYNB01 > JALYNB01 > JALYNB01. The sequence goes on along the minus strand of JALYNB010000208.1, from coordinate 1,477 downwards.
GCATCCCGTCCTGCGGGCCCCGAACACCGTCCTCACGCCGCACCTCGGCTTCGTCACGGAGGACGTGCTCCGCACCTGGTACGTGGGGGCCGTGGCGACGTGGCCGCGTTCCACGCCGGGCAGCCGCTCCGGGTGCTGGGACAGCAGTCCAGGTGACCCCGCGTTGCGGGCCCGGCGCGCCCGCTCCCGGGCCCGTAGCCCCGGGGGCAGACTCCTCCGGAGCATCCCGCCGCACGAAGGAGGACGGCGTGGCAGCACGCGGTCGAGACCGGACGGGAGGCCGGTGGCGAGCCCGGCCCGGGGAGCGGGAGTCTCCGGTCCCGCTCCCCGCGGACGATGCAGTTCCAGCCGTCGCCCCCGCTCCCGACGCTTCTCCCGCGCCGGACCCCGCAGGCACGGCGGCGACACCGGCTGAGCGCCGGCGCCGCTACCTCGTGCCTGGCGAAACGGAGATCTGCCGCGCACGACAGAGCGCGGTCGTCCTCGTGCGTCCGGCCACCTGGCTCCTGGGCGCGCTCGTGGTCGCGGCCGTGGTGAGTTCCGCGGGGCCTCCCGTCGATCGCCTGGGGGGCTTCCTCGTGCTCGCGGCCGTCGTCAACCTGCTCTGGCGGCTGCTGCGCTGGTGGGACTTCGAGTACGTCCTGACCGACAAGCGCATCCTCCAGGTCGCCGATCTGCCTCTCCGTCGGGAGGCGTCCCTGAGCCTGCGCAAGGTCACCGACATCAGCTACCAGCAGTCGATCCTGGGGCGGCTGGCCCGCTACGGCACCTTCACGATGGAGTCCGCGGGGCAGAACCAGGCACTGTCGCGGCTCGAGCGGGTCGCCGACTCCGAGACGTTCAACCGGCAGCTGAGCGCCCAGCTCTTCCGCGGCAGCCGGAGCACCCCCGTGGAGTACTGAGGACGCGGACCCGGTTCCGCGGGCTGCGACCGGTTCGGTTCCGGGAACGCGGGAGGGCCGCCCGCCCAGCCCGGACCCCCATCAGGGGCGGGGTGGGGCCGGCGGCCCTCCCGACTATCAGTTGGTGCCCGGCGGTGTCCTACTCTCCCACGCGGTCTCCCACGCAGTACCATCGGCGCTGAAGGGCTTAGCTTCCGGGTTCGGAATGGGACCGGGCGTTTCCCCTTCGCTATGGCCGCCGAAACAACTATGGAGATGTCAGCCGTCCCCGACCGTCTCTCGGGAACCGCACAGTGGACGCAAAGCAGTGTGTATGTAGTCAAGTCCTCGGCCTATTAGTACCGGTCAGCTTCATGCGTTGCCGCACTTCCACCTCCGGCCTATCAACCCAGTCGTCTAGCTGGGGGCCTTACCCAGTTCCCTGGTGGGAGACCTCATCTCGAAGCAGGCTTCCCGCTTAGATGCTTTCAGCGGTTATCCCTTCCGAACATAGCTACCCGGCGGTGCCCTTGGCAGGACAACCGGTACACTAGCGGTTCGTTCACTCCGGTCCTCTCGTACTAGGAGTCACTCCT
>JALYNB010000207.1 GCA_030773395.1 Actinomycetota bacterium | reverse complement strand
TCGACGCGCTGCTCGCCACCGCCGAGACGGTCCCCGCGCCCGCGCCGGGCGCCGGCCCCACGCCCTGCGCCACCGCCGAGGAGAGCGAGGTGGTCCTCCGGTGGCTGGAGCGCCCGGGCACCCGCCTCGTGGAGGTCGAGGGCGAGTGGTGCTCCCCCGCGGGCGGGGCGGGCCGGCTCCGGGAGTGGCTCGACGTGGCCGAGCAGGGCCGGGAGGCCGCGACCCCCTTCGACGACCGCCGGGGCCTCCGGCCAGTGGCACGACCGCACCGCGCCCTTGCGGGCTAGTCCCGGTGGTGTGATCACGATCGTGCCGTTACCACCGCCGTCGACGCCGTCCCGGAGGTCGCGCAGGCCCTGGCGGAGCTGGAGGGCGTGAGCGAGGTCTACAGCGTCGCCGGCGATGTCGACCTCGTCGTCCTCGTGCGCGTGCCGCGCCACGACGACCTGGCCGACGTCATCACGGGTCGACTGGCCAAGACGCCGGGCGTGGTCGGCACCGTGACCCATGTCGGCTTCCGCACCTACTCCCGTCACGACCTCGAGGCGGCGTTCGCCATCGGCTTCGACGAGGGGCAGGGCGAGCCCGACTGACGGGCCCGGCGCCCGCCGCCGCTCGGCACCCCCGCTGGCTCGGCGCCCGCGAGCCGCCCTCAGCGCCCAGTGAGCCGCTGGCTCACCGCCACCCACCGCTCCAGCACGTGCCCGGCCGCCCCCGAGTCGAGCGCCTCCCCGGCCTGCTGCACCCCGTCCCGCAGCGCCCCGGCCAGGTCGCCCGCTCCCCTGAGCCCACGGCGTACGGCGATGGCGGCGGCGGCGTTGAGCACCACCGCGTCTCGGACGGGGCCGCGCTCGCCCGCAAGCAGCGCACGAGCCACGGCGGCGTTGCGGGTCGCGTCGCCACCCCGGAGGTCCTCGAGCGTCGACGGCGCCACCCCGAGGTCCCGCGGGTCGAGGCTGGTCTCCTCGACCGCGCCGCCGGCGACGACCCAGACGCGGGACGTGGTCGTCGGCGTCAGCTCGTCGAGCCCGTCGTCGCCGCGGAACACCAGCGCGGTGGAGCCGCGGGCCGCGAGCACCCCCGCCATCACGCCGGCGAGCCGCGGGTCGGAGCAGCCCACTGCCTGGGCGTCCGGCCGCGCGGGGTTCGTCAGGGGGCCGAGGAAGTTGAAGACCGTCGGGATGCCCAGCTCCCGGCGGGGGGCTGCGGCGTGCCGCATCCCCGGGTGGAAGACGGGCGCGAAGCAGAACCCGATCCCGGCCTCGCCCACGCAGGCCGCGACCGCCGCGGGCGGCAGGTCGACCACCACGCCGAGCTCCTCGAGGAGGTCGGCGGACCCGCACGTGGACGAGGCCGCCCGGTTGCCGTGCTTCACGACCTGGGCGCCGGCGCCGGCGACCACCAGCGCCGCCATCGTGGAGATGTTGACCGTGTGGGCCCGGTCGCCGCCCGTGCCGCAGGTGTCGACAGAAGGGCCCTCGACGGTGAGGGGGGCCGCTGCCGCGAGCATCGCCTCGACGAGACCGCCCACCTCCTCGGGCGACTCGCCCTTGGCGCGCAGGGCCACGGCGAACGCGCCCACCTGCGCGGGCGTGGCCTCCCCCTCCATCACCTGGCGCATGGCCCAGGCGGTGTCCGCGGCGTCGAGCGAGTCGGAGCGCAGCAGCGCGGTGAGCAGACCCGGCCAGGTTGGCACGATCACCTCCGTCGTGGAGCCCGTCACGGGCGTGGGAGTCCGGTCCGCGGCTGCGTGCCGGGGAGAGGCCGAGGGCGGAGGGCCGGCGCGGCGGGGGCGCCCGCGGCGGGCGGCTGCAGTCCGCCGTACGACGTCGGTGGGCGTCGACCGGCTAGGAGGCCGCGCCGTGGCGGGCCGTGGCCGTCGAGCCCTGCCGCGCGCCCAGCAGCGGCACGACGGCGGCGACCGCCTCGAAAGCGTCGAGGGGGTGCGTGAGCACCGCGTCGGCCTGAGACCAGCTGGCGAGCCAACGGTCGTCGTGACGCCCGGTGATGACGACGCAGGGCGGGCAGTCGCGGATCTCGGCCTTGAGCTGGCGGCACAGGCCCATGCCCCCGCTGGGCCAGGCCTCCCCGTCGAGGACGCAGAGGTCCACGCCCCCGGCGTCGACGGCCTGCAGGACCTCCTCCTGGCTCGCCGCGTCGACATACGCGACCTGCGCGAGGTCGGGGCTGGGACGCGGGCCGAGCGCCAGCCGCACCTGCTCGCGCACCGACGGGTCGTCGCTGTAGACGAGGACGGTGGAGGTCTCGGGGGACGCGCTCATGCGGGCTCCTGCGGTCGCGGCGGGCGGGGGGAGCGTAGCGGCGCCGGCCGGCGGGGCCGGGCGCGCTGCGCCGTCACGGGGACCGTCACGCAGGCTCGGCGGGAGCGGCCAGAGCGTCCCAGCCCTGGACGTCGCCGCCCAGCCGCTGGGCCAGCCCGGCCATCCGCGACCGCTCCTGGGCAGCGGACAGCGCCGTCAGCACCTGGGTCCTGGTCGCCCGGACGGCGAGGGGACCGTCGGGCCGCTCCGGGTCGCGCGGGTCGGCGACGACGGCGTAGCCGTCCTGCGCCAGCAGGCGTCGCGCCTCCTCCACCGCGGCCCCGTCCGGGAGCCACAGGTGGTGGCGGACGAGCAGGCGCGCCTCGAGGTCGACGCCCGTGTCGGCCATCTCGGCCAGCACGGCCGAGTCGGCACGGGCGGCGTCGAAGGCCGTGCCCACCAGCACCAACGTGCCGTCGTCGACGAGGTCGACCGGCTCGCGGCGGCGGCCCCGGCCGAGGAGCCGCGCGAGCAGCCCGGGCACGTCGTCAGCCCCGCCCCGGCGCCGGGCCCTCGCCCGCCACCGCGGCGGCCTCGAGCCGGTCGAGACGGCGGTCCTCCCGGGCGGCCTCCCGCTCGCTGGCCCGCATCCACTGCGTCATGAGCACCCCCAGGAAGACCAGGCCGACGAGCTCCCCGGACGACCAGAGCAGCGCGCCGCCGAGGTTCTGGTCCGCGAGGGCACGAGCCGGGTCACCCCAGACCCCGAGGTAGTGGTCGGCGGCGATCAGCCGCTGGGAGCTCATGATCGAGATCCCGAGGAAGGCGTGGAAGGGGAGGGTCGTCGCGACGAGCAGGATCCGGATCCCGTGGCCCATGCGGCCGGGGACCGGGTCGAGCCCGAGCAGCGGGAAGAAGAAGGCGCACCCGACCAGCAGGAAGTGCACGTGGAGCAGCTCGTGCAGGAGCGGCACGCGCAGGGTGGCGTCGTACCAGCCGGAGAAGTACAGCGCGAACGGGCTCACCACGAACAGCAGCCAGCCCAGCGCCGGGTTCACGAGGAACACGGCGACCCGGCTGTGCACGACGGAGAGCAGCAGGTCCCGGCCGCGGCGCGGCAGGGTCCGCAGGGCCAGCGTCACGGGGGCGCCGAGGGCCAGGAACGGCGGCGCGATCATCGTCAGGACCATGTGCTGGACCATGTGGGCGCTGAACAGCGCCTCGTCGTACGCCGCGAGGCCGCTCATCGTCACGGCCACGACGCTGCCGAGGCCGAGCCCGACGAACGAGACCGTACGGCCCACGGGCCACGCGTCGCCCCGGGCACGCAGGCGCCGCACCCCGGCGAGGTAGAGCGCGGCGGCCGTGAGCACGCCGAAGCCGAGCCAGGGGTCGACGGCGGCCTCGGTGACCAGGGCGGACGGGGTGAACGCGGGGGGTGCCGCGAGCGGGGAGCCGGCCACGCGGCGAGCCTAGGCCGGTGCGGGAGGGCGCCGCTCGCCCTGGTGATCCCCGCCCGCGCGCCCTACCTCGTGGACGTCGTGGCGGGGTGGCACACTGCGCGCCGTGGCCAGTGCATCCGTGCTCGACAAGCTCCCCGCCAGCGGCTCCTTGACCAGGCCGAACATGGTGTCCGTGGGCACCATCGTGTGGCTGTCCAGCGAGCTCATGTTCTTCGCGGCGCTCTTCGCCATGTACTTCACGATCAGGTCGGTGACGCCCGGCGCGTGGCCACCGGAAGGCATCGAGCTCGACGTCCCGCTGTCGCTGACCTTCACCGTCATCCTGGTCGCCTCGAGCTTCACCTGCCAGGCTGGTGTCTTCGCTGCCGAGCGGGGTGACGTCTACGGCCTGCGCCGGTGGTATGCGATCACCCTGCTGATGGGCACGGTCTTCGTCGCAGGTCAGGCATATGAGTACACGAACCTCATCGCCGAGGGCACGACGATCGCGTCCACGGCGTACGGCTCGATCTTCTACCTCTCCACGGGCTTCCACGGGCTCCACGTGATCGGCGGCCTGTTCGCCTTCGTGATCGTGCTCGGCCGCACCCTCTACGGCGCATACACGCCCCAGCAGGCCACGACGGCGATCGTCGTCTCGTACTACTGGCACTTCGTCGACGTCGTCTGGATCGCCCTGTGGTCCACGATCTACCTGCTGCAGTGAGACCGCGGGGCGGGGAACAGGCGGACCGAACCGGGCCAGACTGACCGCCGTCGCCACCTGCCCACCGACCCGGGCCGGAACCAACGCCCCGTCCGCGTCCGCTCAGACCACATGCCAGCACCAGACACAGCGACTGCCGATAGGGAACGCCCCGTGAGCCTCAGCGCCACCCACTCACCTCCGGCCCGCCGGCGGCGGATGTCCGGCTACCTCGTCATCGTCCTGGCCCTCGGACTCCTCGGGGGCGTGTACGCCCTCGCCGCGCCCCGTACCGAAGCCGTGGAGACGGCGGCGGACACCTCGACGGCGGTGGAGGAGGGCCGGCAGCTCTTCCTCACCGGCTGCTCGAGCTGCCACGGCCTCTACGCCCAGGGCGGCACGCAGGGGCCGAGCCTGATCGGCGTCGGCAGCGCCGGTGTCCAGTTCCAGGTCGGCTCGGGCCGCATGCCGCTCGCCCGTCCGGGCGTGCAG
>JALYNB010000206.1 GCA_030773395.1 Actinomycetota bacterium | reverse complement strand
GCTGTGCGGCGCGCGAGCGCTGCCAGGGGCAGGTCGGTGTCGCTAGCCACCAGGACGAGGTTCCCGAACCGCCGGCCGCGCAGCACCGCGGGCGGGGCGAGCACCGCCACGGCCGCGAACCGGGCGGCGAGGGTGGCCGTGACGGACCGCGCGAAGCCGAGCCGCCCGCTGTCGGCGACGTTGACGGCGTACACGCCGCCGGGCGCCAGCGCCCGCCGTACCCAGTCCACGTGCTCCCGGGTCGTGAGGTGCGGGGGCACGGCTGAGCCGGTGAAGGCGTCGAGCACGACGACGTCGGCACGCCCCCGCGGCAGCCGCTCGGTCTCCGCTCGTGCGTCCCCGACGAGCAGGCGGAAGCCGTCCGTGCCCAGGCGCTCGCTCACGAGCGCGGCGAGCGCAGGGTCGACCTCCACCACGAGCTGGTCCGAGCCGGGCCGCGTCGCGGCGACGTAGCGGGCGAGCGTCGCGCCCCCGCCGCCGAGGTGGACGACGCGCAGCGGGACCTCCGCCCGGGCCCGGCCGACACCGTCGACCAGGTCGACCAGGTCGACCAGGTCGACCAGGTCGACGAGGTCCCCCAGCAGCCGCACGTAGGCGAACTCGAGATGGGTCGGGTCGGCGAGGTCGACGTACGACTGAGGGACGCTGTCCACGACGACGAGCCAGGCGTCCTCGCGGTCGGTGTCGCGGAGCAGCGTCAGGTCTCCCCCCGGGGTGGCGACGCGGGGCAGCGGCGCACCGTCGCGGTCGGAGCGCTCCAGCACGGGGACAGCCTGCCCAGGACGTTCCGCGACGACCTCCCGGGCGCGGTCGCCCCCACCGAGGATGGGTAGAGGCCCGACTTCCGGTCGCGGCTGCGACGGGCCTGGTGGACAGGAGGCACAGTGGTCGACCGCATTGCGGACATCTGGGGTCCGCGGACCGCGCACCCCCGGGGAACCGTCTGGCCCGCCCGGGTCGACACCCACGCGGGGAAGGTGGACGTGTTCCACACCTGCCAGCTGCTCGCGCGGATGAGCGAGGAGCACGCGCGGCGCCTCGGTCCGGTCGTGGACCGGTACGGCGAGGAGCGCGCCGGCCACGACGTGGAGGAGCCGGAGCGGCTCCACGCCCAGGGCCTCGCCCAGACCCGCGAGGGAGCGGTCGGTCTCCTGCGCGACCTGCAGGACCTGCACGTCCTCGGCACGCTCGTCCAGACGACCTGGACGGTGCTCACGCAGGCGGCGCAGGGCGTCCAGGACCGCGAGCTGCTCGAGGTGGCCCGGTCGGCCAACGCGGAGACGTCGCGGCAGCTGGCCTGGCTGAAAACGCGGATGAAGGCCGCTGCACCGCAGGCGCTGTTGATAGCGCCGTGAGCCCGGAGCCTTACGCGGGCCGCGGCAGGTTCCGGGCGGCCGCCGAGTCCGCCGCAGGCGGCGCCGGGGTCGGGGTGTGGTCGGCCCTGGTGTCGGGCGTCGCCCTGGCCGTCGCCGGGCTCGTGGGGCTGGCGCTGGCGCAGCCTTGGGTGTTCCCGAGTCTCGGCCCGACCCTCATGGTGATGGCCGAGACGCCGCGCCAACCGGCCGGCCGGCCCCGGAACGTCGCCGTCGGTCACGTCGTCGGCGTCGCGGCGGGCTACCTCGCCCTGCTGGTCACCGGCCTCGCGGACGACCCCCCGGTGATCGAGCAGGGCCTGACCGGGCCGCGGGTGGTGGCAGCGGTCCTGTCCCTCACCCTCACAGCCTTCGTCCTGCAGGCCCTGAGGTCGTCCCACCCGCCGGCCGGGGCGACGACGCTCATCGTCAGTCTCGGCCTCCTCAGGACCCCGCAGCAGCTGCTCGTCATCCTGCTGGCGGTGCTGCTGGTCACCGCCGTCGCCGTGCTGTTGAACCTGGCGGCCCGCATCCGCCAGGAGGGCGTCGGGGGACGTCCGGGCTGAGGTCAGCCCTCCTCGGTCTGGCCCTTGTCGTGGGCGCGTCGGTGGTCGCCGACCGGCACGCCGGGAGCGGGCCGGCTCCGCTCCTCCCCGACCTTGTGCGCCACCTGGGTCAGGCGCAGCAGGGTGACCAGCCCGACGCCCCCGACCAGGTTGCCGAGCGCGGCCCAGGACGCGGTGGCCGCCCACTCGGCGTACCCGAAGGGAGCCTGGCCGGTGTGCAGGGCCGCGAACATCAGCAGCGAGTTGACGATCGCGTGGTTGAGCTGCCCGCCGGCCAGGAGGAAGGCCGCGCCGACCGACGGGATGACCTTGACCCCCGTCGACTCGGTGCTGTGCTGCATCCACGTCATCAGCGTGATCACGGTGCCGCCGACAAGTGCCAGCGCGAAGGACCGCAGGCCGATCCCGAGGTCGACGTAGTAGGAGCCAGCCTTCACCGCGGTGTCGGCGAGATCGGGGTAGCCCTGCATGATCAGCCAGGTGAACACCCAGCCGGCGACGAGGTTCGCCACGAGCGTGCCCGCCCAGAGCCGCAGCAGCATCCGGAAGCGGGCCTGACGGGCGATGACCGTCGACACCGGGACGAGGAAGTCCTCGGTGAACAGCTCGCTCCGCGCCAGCGTGAGCGAGATGAAGCCGATGGAGAAGGCGAGCCCGGCGAGGAGCACGTCGCCGGTCAGGTGCTCCACCAGCAGGAGCCCGAGCACACCGGTCCCGACGTCGATCCCGCCGACCGCCCCCGTGCCCAGCAGCGGCATCAGCCGTCGCGACATGCGCCGCCGGCCCTCGTCGATCGTGCGGAGGAACGTCTGCTCGATCTCGGCCTCGGCGACCTCGGCGTCCAGGTTCGGGTCGGACCCCACGCCCGGCCGCACCTCCTCCTCGACGGCGGCGGTGTCCTCCTGCTGGGTGGTCGTCATGCGCTACGCGTGCCCCGGCGCCCGTCCTCGGAACCGTCGGGGGTGCGCCCGCGGGCCGGCGGTTACCCGCCGCGGTGCCTCTCCGCGCTCTCGACCCCCTGCGCCGCCGCGAGAACACGCGCCTGGTCGGGCGACTCCTGTGCCGTGTCCACGTGCGGCAGGTCCGGCAGCAGGCTGGCCCCCAGCGAGCCGATCCAGGTGCAGGCTGCGTCCTGGCGGCCGACCTCGTACTCGTCGCCCCGCGGCCGGAGCAGGTAGTCGCCCGCGGACGCGGCCGGGGCGGAGTCGGAGCCTTCAGGAACGATCCAGACCGTGGGCATGCGCCGCGCTTACCCGTCGCGCCGCCCTCCACGCGGGCCGTGGCGGGCGCGCGTACCGTTGGCACATGCGGGACACCGTGCCCAGCGAAGCGGACCTCGACCGGGAGTTCGCCTTCACCCCGTGGCGCGGGTCCTGCCGAGATCCCTACATCGCGCCTGACGGCGAGCCGCGGCAGTGCCGCCGGCCGCGCGGCCACGACGGGATGCACGCGAGCGGCTACGCCAGCCACCGCGAGCTCTGGGAGGACGCGCCGAAGCGCGGCGCCGGCGGTGGTTGACGGGCGCCGGCTGACCCGGCGCCGCTGACCGGTCGCCCGCGCGCTGTCGCCGTCGCGCGCCGGGGTGCGGACCGCCGAGCGGGGCACGATGCGCCCGTGACGAGGACCACCTATGTCGCCCTCGGCGACTCCATCTCGATCGACGACTACGCCGGCGGCCCCGGCCGCGGCGGGGCCAGCCTGCTGTTCCGCAACCGCGACGACGACTTCCCCGCCTGGCGCGGGCGGGACCTCGAGTGTGCCCAGCCGGGCAGCGAGTTCGCGCTGCTGGCCACCGACGGGGCGACCACGCGGACCCTCCTCGACGTCCAGCTGCCGCGGCTCGCCGCCGCCGGCCTCCGCCCGACCCTCGTCACGGTCACGATCGGCGGGAACGACCTGCTGTCGTCGTACGGCGACACGGCGACCGCCCGACGGGTGATCCACCACGTGGCCGAGGGCCTGGCGCGGGCGCTCGACGCGCTGCGCCGCGACCTCGCCCCGGAGGCCCGCCTCGTGGCCGGCACCGTCTACGAGCCGAGCGACGGCACGGGCGACGCCGCCCGGCTCGGCCTGCCGCCGTGGCCCGACGGCGTCG
>JALYNB010000205.1 GCA_030773395.1 Actinomycetota bacterium | reverse complement strand
CGGCGGTGTCGGACTGCTACGGCACGGCGGTGGAGGTGTCGCAGTGGCACGCTACGGGTGAGGAGCGACCGCGCGGGGCAGGCCTTCCGCCCGGGCGCCGCGACCGGCGCGGACCACCAGCACGAGGGGACAACGTGGACATCAGCGTGGAGGACAACGGCGCGGCCGCGCGGTACGAGGCCCGCGCGGGCGACGAGCTCGCCGGGTCCGCCGAGTACCGGCTGTCGGACGGGACGGTGACCTTCACCCACACCGTGGTGGACGACGCCTTCGAGGGCCAGGGCGTGGGCAGCGCGCTGGCCCGGCGCGCCCTCGACGACGCGCGGGAGCGCGGCCTCGGCGTGGTGCCGCAGTGCTCGTTCATCCGGGACTGGATCGACAAGCACCCCGACTATCAGGACCTCGTAGTGTCCTGACCCGCAGGGGAGGGCGGGGGAGTGAGCGGGCGCATCGGGCGGGTCGTCGACCTTCCCGTGCCGCTCGACGCCGGTATTCCCGGGGGACAGTGCTGCCGCTGCGGCTGACCGGGGCCGACGGGGCGCCCTGCAGGGCCGTCGCCGTCGAGCTGTCGGCGTGAGGTCGGCGTCAGGCGCCGGCAGGGCCGACGCGGGCGCGGTCAGACGCGGGCGCGGCGGGCGGCGACGAACGAGCGGACGGCCAGCGCGACGAACGCCACGCACAGCAGGAGGTTGAGCAGACCCGCCGTGCGCGCGATGTCGGCGTTCGCGCTCCCCGCGGCCGGGCTGGCGACGAGCTGGCCCACGGAGCCGAGCGCGCCGACGAGGGCCACTGCTGCGGCCGCGTGCATGGCGTGCTTGCGGGTGGCGCCGCCCCGCAGGCCGACGGCCCCAGCCGCGGCGACCAGCAGCCCGATCGCGGCCGGGATCAGCGCGGTCGGGCTCGCACCCGGCCCCGACGCGGTGTAGGCCCAGATGCCGACGGCGATCAGGGCGGCTCCGAAGGCCAGGGCGAGCTTGGGCACAGGGGACCTCTCTCAGGCGTGCGGCTGTCGGGCGGCCGCTGTACGACGGTCAGCCTGCCCCAGACTCCGGGCCGCGGCCCGGTCGAGGCGTGTCGTGCCGCTCACGCTCGGCGGGGTCGTGTGCCCGGGTGAGCAGCACCAGCAGCACGGCGACGACCAGCGCCGCGGTCCCCGCCTCCACCCACCACCACCCAGGGGCCTCCCGCTGGATGGCCCCGTGGATGTCGTCGAACGCGACCGGGAAGGGGCTCCGGCCGACGAACAGCTCGGCCGGCTTGTCGAGGTCGGGGAGCGCGCCGCCGACCGCCCCGGCGAGCACGGCGGTGCGGAGCCCCGGGGGCGCGAGCCGCGTCGTGAGCGCCATCGCCGCCAGCCCGAGCAGCCCGTCGGCGACGGCCACGGCCAGGAACGTCGACGGGGTCACGCCGCCCCAGTGGGGCACGGCGTCGAGAGCGAGGTGGCTGGCCGCGCCGAGGACCAGCCCGACCAGGGGACGGCGGGTCGCGGCACCGATGGCCGCTCCGGCGAGGACGTGCGTGGTGACGAACACCCCGTCACTCGACGAGGTCGTGCGATCTCAGCTCTCCGAACAGCGAGAGCACCGGCAGGTAGGGCTCCGGGTCGCCGGTCCAGTCGTAGGCCCGGACCTGGGCGGCGGACCGGCGGCCGGTGAGCGCTCGCGTGACCTCCAGGAGGCCGGCCCGGACCCTCGCCCCCGGCTCCCCACGCCCGGCCAGCGCGGTGAAGCCCTCCGGGGTCGTGACATGCAGCGGAGGGAGGTCGCGCTCCCGGAGCTGGCGATCCAGGCCGCGGCAGAGCATGTCGGCCGCGAGGGTCAGCACCTGCGTCTCCCCCAGCGGCGGCTCCCCGACAGCGCTGCGCAGGTCCTGCTCGTGCACGGTCAGGTCCATCAGCAGCATGGCGGCGGGGAGCGGGGGTGCGGTCCGCAGCATCTCCTCGACCCGCGGCCCGGCGCGCAGCCACTCGTGGACGACGTGCTCCACCGACAGGTCCGAACGGTCGCGGATGTGGCCCGCGGTCCACTCCGCGGACTCCGGGCGCACGTCCCCGACGAGGGCGTCGGCGCTCACGCCCGACAGGTGCGCGATGAGGTCGCGCACCGACCAGCCGGGGGTCGCGGGCACCGGGCGCGCGAGGTCCGCGGGGTCCAGGGCGCCGACGATGCCGACCACGCGGGCCTGGCCGGCGGTGAACAGGGCGGGGAAGTCCGGGGCGGCAGTGGTCTCGGGCACGACGGAGGACTCCCCGCCGCGCCCGGCGTCGCAAACGGGGGACCGGCGGCCGGGCGGGACAGCCCGGTGTCACCTCGGGGGAGGCGTGAGCGGGGGAGGCCGGGGTCAAGCCCTGCGCGACCACCCCAACGAGAGGAGCAGCCCGTGGCTGAGCAGGACCTGGAGCAGACCGGCCCCGGTGAGGGCGCCGCGCGCATCGGCCAGGCGCCGACCGCGACCGGCATGGACGACCCCGAGCGGGCTTCGCGGAACACCGCGTCGGGCAGCGGCAGCGAGTCGGGCGAGGGCCCGGTGCAGCCCGCCGCTGACCCGGGGGCCGATCCCAGCGCGAGCATCCAGCCCCACAACGAGGGCCAGGTC
>JALYNB010000204.1 GCA_030773395.1 Actinomycetota bacterium | reverse complement strand
GGCCCCGGCCCCGGCCCCCGCTCCCGCTCCCGCTCCCGGCGCGGCGGTCAAGTTCGCTGCGGCGCCCAAGGCAGGCGTCCGCAACACCGTGACCGGCGTGGGCTTCAAGACCCGCACCACGGTCCGCATCACCGAGACGTACACATACACGGTCCGCAAGGCGGTGCGCGTCAAGGTCAACGGCAAGTGGGTCACCCGGTACCAGCACGTGCCGGTCACGACCACGGTCACCCTCGGCAGCGCCGCGGTCAAGCCCGACGGCACCTTCACCGCCACGGTCACGCCCCGCGTCGGCTACGAGGGCACGATCAAGGTGGTCGGCGTGGACGCCGCCACCAACAAGCTGGTGGCGATCAGCACCGCGGTCACCACCACGCGGTAGGTACCCGAGCGGCCGGCCGGGACGGTGAAGGCGCAGGGCGGCGGCGTGACGGGGCGTGACGACAGGGCCAGGGGGTACTCCGCATGTCGGCTGCGGGACTCCCGGAGCCCCGTCGGGCCCGGACCCGCCCGCGAGGGGGACTGTCCCCACGACGAGAAGGAGACCCGCGTGTTCATCCTCGGACTGGTGCTGCTGGTCCTGGCTGTGTTGTTCGCCATCGGCGTGGTGGCGAGCTCTCAGGGCGAGGATCTCCAGCTGTTCGGCCAGGTCTTCGACATCCCCAGCGCGGGCGGGCTGTTCCTCGCCGGGGTCATCACGGCAGCCGTCGCGGGCCTGGGACTCGCCCTGATGCTCATGGGCCTCGCGCGCGCCCGGAAGAAGCACGCCGAGAAGAAGGCCCTCAAGCGCAGCGGCCACCGCGCGGAGACGCTGGAGGAGGAGAACGCCCGCCTCCGCGCCCAGCTCACCGCGGCCGGGCCCTCGGGGAGCACGGCGAGCGGGAGCGACCGCGCGGTCTACCCGGAGGGCGGCACGCGGCGCGACCAGCACGCCCGGGTCACGGAGCGCCAGCACCGAGTCTGACCAGGCGCACGAGCACCGCGTCGGGTCCGACGCGCGGCCCCAGGCCCCGCCCCGCCCTCGTGGCAGGCGGGACCTCGTGCGTGCGGCGCCCGTTCCGGGCCATGCGTCGGCGGGCTGCTCGCCCGCGCTCGTCAGGGCCGCGCTCCTCACGGCCGCGCTCCTCACGGCCCCCCTCGTCACGGTGGCTGGTCATGCCCGCCGCACGGCGTCGTGCCGCCGGCTCTCGACCAGCTCGGCACGCAGGACGAGCCGCTGGCGGGCGCTCCCCTGCGGGTGGCAGGTCGTGAGGGTCAGGGCGCTGCCCGCGACCTGCTGGCCGACGACCCCCACATCGGTGGGAGCGACGACCCAGGGGTTGGCGTGGCCGTCGACCTCCCCCGGCACGCGGTAGCTGTGCACCGCGAAGGGCGTCTCCAGGACGAGGACGTCGCCGGGCCGCAGCTCGTCGAGCCGGTGGAAGGGGCGTCCGTAGGTGACCCGGTGCCCCGCGATGGCGACGTTGCCGGGCTCACCGGGCAACGGCGTGCCGGGGTAGTGGCCCGCCCCGGCGCGTAGCGCGTCGCCGGTCACGCCCTCGACGACCAGCACCTCCAGCCCGATGGCCGGCACCCGCAGCCGGGTCAGCCCGTCGCCCACCGCGACGTCCCGCCGCAGGTACGCCTTGCGGACCGGCGGCTCGACGAACTCCGCGCGCAGGTCGCGCTGCCGCACCGCGGAGTAGGCGTCGGTGCCCGTGGGGTAGGCGAGCGCGCCGACCCCTGCCAGGGCGAGCACGATGGACAGCACGGACATCTGACGGCGGGCCCCGGGGCGCCGCAGGGTCGTCCACGCGAGTGCCCGCAGCCCCGCGTCCGGCTCGAGCGGCGGGACCACGAAGGACGGCGGCACGGGGCTCCTCCTGCGGCGGCACCTGCTGCGGTAGCACGACGAATTCGCTGCCCTGTGCAGGGAGTGTCAGCGCCATCACGAAGAGTACGACGGCGCCCGCTGCTGCGCACGGGACCCGCCCGCGCCCGGGAACGCGGGCCGGGCAGCGTGGCCAGCGGCCCGGCCGGTTCGACCATGACGACCACGTCGGCGACCTCGCCCCGCAGAACGCAGGCCTCGAGCCGCGC
>JALYNB010000203.1 GCA_030773395.1 Actinomycetota bacterium | reverse complement strand
GCCTCGGGGCCCACCGTCGAGTCCCGGCCCGTCTGCCGCTCGGCCTCGGCGTTGACGACGGCGCCCAGCACGACCAGCAGCACCGTGATCCAGAGCCAGAACATGCTGATCGCGACGCCGGCGAGGGAGCCGTACGTCTCGCTGTACGTCCCGAGGCTCTGCACCCAGGCGAACAGGGCGATCGAGGTCAGCACCCAGGTGATCGTGACCAGCGCGGCACCCCAGGTGACCCAGTGCCACCCGGCGCGCTTGCGGTCGGGGGCGAACCGGTAGAGGACCGCCAGCGCCGTCGTCATGACCAGCCCCAGCACCACCCAGACGCCCACGCGGGACAGCGTCAGCACCGTCGGGGGCGCGGCCGCCAGCCACCGCGTCACGATCCCGATGCCCGCGAGGGCCGCGCCGAGCAGCAGCGCGCCACCGAGCACGAAGCCGAGCGAGAGGGCCGTGCGCCGGAGCAGGCTGCGCGTCTCGGTCTCGTGGTAGGCGAGGGTGAGGGCGTCGACGAGTGACGACATCGCCGTGGTCGCCGTCCAGAGCGCGAGGAGCAGCGAGGTCAGGCCGCGGAAGGTGAGGACGCCCGTCGACGCGGCGGTGATCGTCGTGAGCTGGTCGGCGATGACCGCTCGCAGGTCGGGGGGCAGGTCGGCCGCCATCTCCGAGAGCTGGGCCTGCGCCTGGGCCGGGGTGTTGATGGCCCCGTACACCGAGAGCGCCGTGACCAGCACGGGTGCGATCGACAGGACGGCGAAGAACGCGATGCCCGCGCTCATCAGCGGGACGCGCTCGGCGCCGGCCTGCTGCGCCGCGCGCCGGAGCACCTGCTGCCAGCCGGCCGGAGGGATGCGGTGCGGCGCGTGCGCCGCCAGGCCGGGGACGGCAGCCCTCGTCCCGCCGCGCTCCTCCCGGGTGGTCCTGGCCGTCACGGTGCCCGTCTTCCCGTCGGGCGCCCCTATGACGCCGGGCACGCAGGCTACTCCGCGAGCCCCTGCTCCAGCGCATAGCGGGTGAGCTCCACGCGGTTGTGCAGCTGGAGCTTCACCAGCGTGTTCTGCACGTGGTTCTGCACTGTGCGGTGTGACAGGACGAGGCGCTCCGCGATCTGCCGGGCGGTGAGCCCCTTCGCCACGAGGCGCAGCACCTCGGTCTCCCGCTCGGTGAGCCTCGGTGCCTCCGGCGTCCCGGAGGTCCCCGCGGCCCCGGAGAGCCTTCGGAACTCGCCCAGCACGAGGCCGGCGAGGCCCGGGGTGAACACCGCGCGGCCCTGCGCGGTCGCGGCGACCGCGTCCGCGAGCTCCTCCCGGCGCGCGGACTTCACGAGGTAGCCGGTCGCGCCCGCCTTCACCGCCTCGAGCACGTCGGCGTGCTCACCACTGGCGGACAGCACGAGCACCCGCGCCGACGGGTCCGCGGCGAGGACCTGGCGCGCGACCTCCACACCCGACAGCCCGGGCAGCTGCAGGTCGCAGAGCACGACCTGGGGCCGGACGGCCGCGGCGACCCGGACGGCGGCCGGCCCGTCGGCGGCCGTGCCGACGACGTCGAAGCCGCAGTCCGCCAGGTCGCGGGCGACCGCCTCCCGCCAGATGGGGTGGTCGTCGACGACGAGCACGCGCACGGGTGGGGCGGCCCCGACCCCGCCCGCCAGCCCCTCACCGGGGGACACGGAACTCCACCTCCGTGCCCTGCCCCGGCGGCGACACGACGGTCGTCGCGCCGCCGAGGTCGCGGACGCGCCCGCACATCGACTGGGCCACCCCCAGCCGCCCCGCTGCGGCGGCCGCCTCGAGCCGGCCCGCCGGGATCCCGGGCCCGTCGTCCCGCACACTCACCACGACCTCGTCCCCCTCGTCCTCCACGAGCACCCAGGCCCGGGCGTCCGGCCCCGCGTGACGCGCGACGTTGTCCAGGGCGGCCGCGACCGCAGCGGCGAGCTCACGGGCAGTGTGGGCCGGGAGCGCCACCGGCGTGGCCGGAGCCGACAGGCTCACCCGGGTGGAGGCGTTCGGGGCGAGCAGCGCAGCCACGTCCACCGCCC
>JALYNB010000202.1 GCA_030773395.1 Actinomycetota bacterium | reverse complement strand
GCTTGAGACGGCGCCCGGCCTCGGCCGGGTCGTCCGCCGCGTACACCGCGGAGCCGGCCACGAAGACGTCGGCGCCCGCCTCGGCGCAGCGCTCGATGGTCTCGGCGTTGACCCCGCCGTCGACCTGCAGCCACAGCGACAGGTCCCG
The DNA here is from genome assembly GCA_030773395.1 of Actinomycetota bacterium. Lineage (GTDB taxonomy): Bacteria > Actinomycetota > Actinomycetes > JALYNB01 > JALYNB01 > JALYNB01. The sequence goes on along the minus strand of JALYNB010000202.1, from coordinate 3,330 downwards.
GCCGCGCACCAGCCCGCGTGCCTCCGCGATCTTCGGGACGACGCGGTCGAGGAACGACTGCCCGCCGAAGCCGGGCTCCACGGTCATCACGAGGAGGGTGTCGAACTCGGGGAGCAGGTCGGCGTACGGCGCAAGCGGTGTGTCGGGCTTCAGGGCCAGCCCGGCGCGGCCGCCGGCCGCCCGGATCGCGCGGGCGGTCGCGACGGGGTTGGCGGCGGCCTCCACGTGGAACGTGACGCCGCCGGCGCCCGCCTCGGCGTAGGGGGGGGCCCAGCGGTCCGGGTCGTCGATCATCAAGTGGCAGTCGAGCGGGAGGGTGGTGGCGCGCAGCAGCGACTCGACGACCGGCAGCCCGAGCGTGAGGTTCGGGACGAAGTGGGCGTCCATGACGTCCACGTGCAGCCAGTCGGCGACCCCCTCCACCGCGGCGGCCTCGTCGGCCAGCCGGGCGAAGTCGGCCGACAGGATGCTCGGCGCCAGCAGCGCGGTCACGCCGTCCTCCACTCGTGGGTCCTCCGGGCCGCACACCGGGCAGGAGCGGTCCGACGACTCTAGGCACCGGGAGGAGCGCTTCCGGTCCCGCCGGGGTGTGCGGTCGGTCTCACGACCGGCGCGTCAGCGCAGCACCCCGGCGTCGCGGGCCGCGTCGAGGCGGCGGATCGCGGGGCCGGCGGTCACGCCGTGCAGCACGACGGAGCCCACGATCACCAGTGCGACCACGCGCAGCAGGCTGTCGGCGCCGGGGAAGGAGGCGCTGCCGAGGGCGTACGCCAGGTAGTAGATCGAACCGACGCCCCGGACGCCGAAGAACGCCATGGCGCCCCGCTCCACGGGCTGGCCGGGCCCGCCGGCCAGGGACAGGCCCGCGACGAGCGGGCGGACCACGAGCAGCACGGCCAGCGCGACGGCGACCTCCCGCCAGCGCAGGCCCTCGAGCAGCCCGTCGGCGAGCGCCGTACCGAGCAGGAGCAGCACGAGGACGGTGAGCAGCCGCTCGATCTGCTCCACGAACTGGTGCAGCACGACGTGGTAGTCGTGGAACCGCTCGGACGAACGGATCGCGACGCCCGCGACGAACACGGCCAGGAACCCGTAGCCCTGCAGCACCTCGGTGGCGCCGTAGGCGAGGAACGTCGCGGCGAGGGCCACGAAGCCCTCGCGGTGCTCCGCCAGGCGGAGCGTGTCCCGACGGCTCGAGAAGAACGCGCGCCCGAGCAGCCAGCCCACCGCGAGGCCCCCGAGCACGCCCACGGCGAGCCGGTAGGCGACGTCCACGGCGAACCACCGGGCGAGCCAGGACGTGACGTCGGTGCCCTGCTGCGCCATCGTGATCGCGAGGTATACGAACGGGAACGCCAGCGCGTCGTTCATCCCGGCCTCGCTGGTGAGGCCGAAGCGCACCTCGTCCTCGGCCTCGTCCGGGTCGATCTCCTCGCTCGCCGGCTCCCCGACCTGCACCTCCCCGGCGAGCACCGGGTCGGTGGGCGCGAGCGCGGCGCCGAGCAGCGCAGCCGCCGCGGGTGCGAGCCCGAGAGCCCACCAGCCGAGCAGCGCGACGGCGAGGACCGACAGCGGCATCGCGATGCCGAGCAGGCGCCACGCGCTGGCCCAGCGCCGCCAGCCCAGCGGACGGTCCAGGGCGAGACCGGCGCCCATGAGCGAGATGAGGACGACGACCTCGGTGAAGTGCTCCAGGAAGGTCAGGTGGGGCTCGACTCGGACGTCGACGGGCAGGAACGGCAGCCACCCGACGGCCAGGCCCAGGAGCATGAACACGGCTGGCAGGCTGAACGGCCGGCCCTCCAGCAGGCGCGGCAGCAGCGACGCGAGCAGGGCGCCGACGCCGACGACGGCGAACACGAGGTCAGCGAGGTCCACCACCCGGGGCATGGGTCGCGGCGGCCCGCGCGAAACCCGGCCGACCGCGGTCAGTGGCGGCGGAGCAGCGCGAGGTGCATCGCGTCGGTGCCGTGGCGGTGCGGCCACAGCTGGACGGTCGGTCCGTCGCCGAGGTGCGGCACGCCGTCGGGGAGCGCGGCGCGGGCGTCCAGCAGCTCGGCCCCACCGCGGCGCACCACGTCGAGCACTGGGACGCGGGTCTCGGCCAGGTGCGGCGAGCAGGTGACGTAGGCGACGACCCCGCCGGGGCGGACGGCGGCGAGCGCGGCCGTGAGCAGCTCCCGCTGCAGCTTCGTCAGGCCGGGCAGGTCGCTCGGCTGGCGGCGCCACCGGGCCTCCGGGCGGCGGCGCAGCGCGCCCAGCCCGGTGCACGGGGCGTCGACGAGCACGCGGTCGAACGCCCCGTCCCGCCAGGCGGGGACCCGGCCGTCGGCCGTTACCGTCATCGTGGCCGTGCCGCTGCCGGCGAGTCCGCGCACGACGAGCCGGGCGCGGTGGGGCTGCACCTCGTTCGCGAGCAGCGCGGCTCCCCGCTCACCGGCGAGCCCCGCCAGCAGCGTTGCCTTGCCGCCGGGGCCCGCGCAGACGTCGAGCCACCGCCGGTCGTCGCCGTCGATCGGCACCGCGGCGAGCGCGAGTGCCGTGAGCTGCGACCCCTCGTCCTGCACGCCGGCCCGCCCCTCGCCGACGGCCGGGACCCGCCGGGGGTCACCACCCCCGGTGAGCCGGACAGCGTACGGCGAGAACGGGCCGAGCTCCCCGGCCTCCCCCACCTGCTCGAGCAGCTCGTCCCGGGTGGACCGGCCGGGCCGCGCCGCGAGGTGCACGTGGGGCCGGGCGTCGTCGGCGGCGAGGGCGGCCTCGGTCTCGACGAGGTCGCCGCCGAGGGCGTCCCGGAAGGCGGTCACCACCCACCGCGGGTGGCTGTGGACCACGGCGAGATGGCCGACGGGGTCCTCGCCCCGGTCGGGCGCCACCCGGGCGAGCCACGCCTCGAGGTCGCGCTCGCTCACCTTCCGCAGGACGGCGTTCGCGAACGCGGCGGGACCGGCGGTCGTGACGGTCCGGGCGAGGTCGACGGTCGCGCTGACCGCCGCGTGGGCGGGGATCCGTGTGCGCAGCAGCTGGTGCGCGCCGAGCCGCAGCACGCGGCGCAGGGGCGGGTCGACCTGGTCCAGCGGTCGCGAGGAGCAGGCGGCGAGGATCGGGTCGAGGAGCCCCTGGCCTCGCAGGACGCCGTACGCCAGCTCGGTGGCCAGCGCCGCGTCCCGCGTGTCGAGGCGGCGGTCGCGCAGCAGGCCGGGGAGCACGAGGTTGGCGTAGGCGTCCTGCTCCTCGACGGCGGTGAGCACCTCGTAGGCCACCCGGCGCCCGGGGTCGACGCGCGGGTGTCGGGTCTGCGGCGGCCCGCGACGGGCGGGGGCTTTCGGG
>JALYNB010000201.1 GCA_030773395.1 Actinomycetota bacterium | reverse complement strand
GCCGTCGACGCGCCGGAGTCCGTCGAGGTCCGCGAGGCGGGCCTGGACGACCCGGTCGTGGGCAGCGTGCTCACCCCGGGCGACCTCGTCGGGGCGCACGCGATGAGCAAGGCGGGTGCCGCCACGGTGGTCCGCGTGCCGCGCGGCACGGTGGCCGAGCGCCCCGTCACGGTCACCGTCACCGGCAAGGGTGGCGCGGGCGCCGTCGGCTACGGCCACCTCGTCGTCGACGTGGAGCCGACGGCCGAGGTCGTCGTGGTCCTCGACCACACGGGCTCCGCGGCCTGGGCGGCGAACGTCGAGCTCCGCGTGGGCCAGGCCGCCTCGCTCACGGTCGTGTCGCTGCAGGACTGGGACGACGACGCGGTCCACGCCGGGGCGCACGCCGCGCTCGTCGGCCGTGACGCCCGGCTCAAGAGCGTCGTCGTGACCCTCGGCGGCGACCTCGTGCGGCTCAAGCCCACCGTGCGGTACGACGGCCCGGGGGGCGACGCGGAGCTGCTCGGGTTGTACTTCGCCGACTCCGGGCAGCACCTCGAACACCGGATCGTCGTCGACCACGATCGGAGCAACTGCCGGAGCCGTGTGACCTACAAGGGCGCGCTGCAGGGCGAGAGCGCGCACACGGTCTGGTTCGGCGACGTGATCATCCGGCCCGACACGACAGGCACGGACACGTACGAGCTGAACCGGAACCTGCTGCTCACCGACGGCGCCCGCGCCGACTCCGTCCCGAACCTCGAGATCGAGACCGGCGAGGTCGCCGGGGCCGGCCACGCGAGCGCGACCGGCCGGTTCGACGACGAGCAGCTGTTCTACCTGCAGGCCCGCGGCATCCCCGCCGAGCAGGCGCGCCGCCTCGTCGTGCGCGGGTTCTTCGCCGACGTGCTCCAGCAGATCGGCGTGCCCGAGCTGCAGGACCGGCTCCTCGCCGAGATCGACGCGGAGCTGGAGAAGAGCCTGACGTGAGCCGCACCCGTGTGTGCCGGCTCGACGAGGTGCCCGAGGGCGGGGCGCTGCGCGTGATGGTCGGCGACCTGCCCGTCTGCGTCGTCCGCGACGGCGGGCAGGTCCACGCCCTGCTCGACCGCTGCAGCCACGCCGACGTCGCCCTGTCCGAGGGTGAGGTCGCCGACGGTGAGATCGAGTGCTGGCTCCACGGCAGCACCTTCGACCTGAACAGCGGCGTGCCGGCCGGCCCGCCGGCGATCCGGCCGGTGCCCGTGTTCGACGCCACCACCGAGGGCGACGACGTGCTCGTCGACCTCCCCTGACGACTCAGTGACTTCGACCCCGAGAGCGAGCTGACCACACCCCCATGGCCACCCTGGAGATCCGCGACCTGCAGGTGTCGGTGGAGGACAAGCAGATCCTCCGCGGCGTCGACCTGACCATCTCGCAGGGCGAGACCCACGCGATCATGGGCCCCAACGGGTCGGGCAAGTCGACCCTCGCCTACGCCGTCGCGGGCCACCCGAAGTACGAGGTCACCGGCGGGCAGGTCCTGCTCGACGGCGAGGACGTGCTCGAGATGAGCGTCGACGAGCGGGCCAAGGCGGGCCTGTTCCTGGCGATGCAGTACCCGGTGGAGGTCCCCGGGGTCAGCGTCTCCAACTTCCTGCGCACCGCGGCCACCTCGATCCGCGGCGAGGCCCCGAAGCTCCGCACGTGGGTCAAGGAGGTCAAGGAGGCGATGACGGCGCTGCAGATGGACCCGTCGTTCGCCGAGCGGAACGTGAACGAGGGCTTCTCCGGCGGGGAGAAGAAGCGCCACGAGATCCTGCAGATGGAGCTGCTCAGGCCGGGCTTCGCGATCCTCGACGAGACCGACTCCGGTCTCGACGTCGACGCGCTGCGGATCGTCTCCGAGGGCGTGAACCGTGTGCGGGCGACGGGGGAGACGGGCGTCCTGCTGATCACCCACTACACGCGGATCCTGAACTACATCACCCCCGACCGCGTGCACGTCATGGCCGGCGGGCGGATCGTCGAGTCCGGCGGGCCCGAGCTCGCCGCGCAGCTGGAGTCCGGGGGCTACGCGAAGTACGCTGAGATCAACAAGGCGACTGCCGAGCCCGAGACCCCGCTGTCCCTCGGCGGCCAGCCGGTGAGCGCCGGAGGCGCAGGCCTGTGACCGTCACCGGGGCACCCCCCAGGCTCGTCCGCCCCGAGCCGCCGTACGACGTCGAGCGGGTGCGGGCCGACTTCCCCGTGCTCGCCCGCACGGTGAACGGCCATCCGCTCGTCTACCTCGACAACGCCTCCAGCTCGCACAAGCCCGTGCAGGTGCTCGACGCGGAGCGGCAGTTCCTGGAGCAGCACTACTCGAACGTGCACCGCGGCGTGCACACGCTCTCCCAGGAGGCGACGGACCGCTACGAGCAGGCGCGTGAGCGGATCGCGGGCTTCATCGGCGGCGCGCACGACGAGGTCGTGTTCACGAAGAACGGCACCGAGGCCTACAACCTGGTCGCCTACTCGATGGGGAACGCCTCGACTGCCGGCCCCGAGGGGGAGCGGTTCCGCGTCGGCCCCGGTGACGAGATCGTCGTGACGGAGATGGAGCACCACTCCAACCTCCTGCCGTGGCAGATGCTCTGCCAGCGCACGGGCGCGACGTTGAAGTGGTTCTCGCTGACGGACGACGGTCGGCTCGACCTCTCGGCCCTCGACGAGGTCATCACGCCGCGGACGAAGATGGTCGCGTTCGTCCACCAGTCGAACCTGCTCGGCACGGTCAACCCCGTCGACGTGATCGTCCGGCGGGCCCGCGAGGTCGGTGCGCTGACGCTGCTCGACGCGGCGCAGTCCGTGCCGCACATGCCGGTGGACGTGCGCGCGCTCGACGTCGACTTCCTGGTCTTCACCGGCCACAAGCTGCTCGGCCCGACCGGGATCGGCGTGCTCTGGGGCCGCCAGGAGCTGCTCGCGACGATGCCCCCGTTCCTCGGCGGCGGGTCGATGATCGAGACCGTCAGCATGGCGTCGTCGACGTACGCCCCGCCGCCGGAGCGGTTCGAGGCCGGCACGCCGGTGATCAGCCAGGCCATCGGCCTGGCTGCGGCGGTCGACTACCTCGAGGGCGTCGGCATGCCGGAGGTCGCCCGCTGGGAAGGCGCGCTCACGGCGTACACGCTCGACGGGCTCCGCACCGTCGAGGGGCTGCGGATCATCGGCCCCGACACGACGGAGATGCGCGGCTCGGCGGTCTCGTTCGCGCTCGAGGGCGTCCACCCGCACGACGTCGGCCAGTCGCTCGACGAGCTCGGGATCGCCGTCCGGGTCGGGCACCACTGCGCCGCGACGGTCTGCCGCCGCTACTCGGTGCCGGCGACCACCCGCGCCTCCCTCTACCTCTACAACACCGCGGCCGAGGTGGACGCGCTCGTGGAAGGCCTGGGGCGGGTCAAGGCGTTCTGGGGGGCGTGAGCGTGACGAGCAGCGAGTCCCTGTACCAGGAGATCATCCTCGACCACTACCGCAACCCCAAGAACCGCGGGCTGCGGGACGCCTTCGACACCGAGGTCCACCACGTCAACCCCACCTGCGGCGACGAGGTGACGCTGCGCGTCAAGCTCGACGGCGAGCGGATCGCGGACGTGTCGTACGACGGGCAGGGCTGCTCGATCAGCCAGGCGTCGGCGTCCGTCCTCACCGAGCTGGTGATCGGCCGCTCGGTGGAGGAGGCGATGACCACAGCCGAGGCGTTCCGCACGCTGATGCAGTCACGCGGCACGGTCGAGCCCGACGAGGACGTGCTCGAGGACGGCGTCGCGTTCGCGGGCGTCGCGAAGTACCCGGCGCGCGTGAAGTGCGCCCTGCTGTCGTGGATGGCCTGGAAGGACGCGACCGTGCAGGCGCTCGCCACCGGTGACACCCCCGCGCCCGCCGCGGCCCGGGCCTCCGCCGGCGCGCCCGCACTTCCGATCACTGACGAGACGCTCGAGGAGCAGCCCGCATGAGCGAGATCGCACAGGCCAAGCCGGCCGACCTGGTCGACCTGGCCGACGGAGCTCCGGAGGTCGTTGCCGCCCCGGCCGGGGCCGAGACCCCGACCCCGGACGACCTCGGCCCGACGGCCGCCCCGAAGGGCATCGCGAACGCCGCCGACGTCGAGGAGGCGCTGCGCGACGTCGTCGACCCCGAGCTGGGGATCAACATCGTCGACCTCGGTCTCGTGTACGGCGTCGCGGTGGAGCCGGACAACAGCGTCACCGTCGACATGACGCTGACCTCGGCCGCGTGCCCGCTCACGGACGACATCGAGGCGCAGGCGCACCGCGCACTCGTCGAGGAGGGCGTCGTCGACGACTTCCGGATCAACTGGGTGTGGATGCCGCCGTGGGGCCCCGACAAGATCACCGACGACGGGCGTGAGCAGCTGAGGGCCCTGGGCTTCAACGTATGAGGCCGGCATCGGCGCGGCGACGCGCGACCGGGGGAGCGGCCCGGTGCTGACCGCCACCGAGGTGGAGATCCGGGCGGGCGCCCGGATCCTCCTCGAGTCCACGAGCTTCCGGGTGGCCGCCGGTGACAAGGTCGGCCTCGTCGGGCGCAACGGCGCCGGCAAGACGACGCTGACGAAGGTGCTGGCGGGCGAGGCACTGCCGGCGGCCGGCACGGTCACGCGGTCGGGGCCACTGGGCTACCTGCCGCAGGACCCGCGGACGGGCGACCTCGACGTGCTCGCCCGCGACCGGGTGCTGTCCGCCCGCGGTCTCGACGAGGTCGTCCGCGGCATGGCGAAGGCCCAGCTGCAGATGGCCGAGCAGGTCAACGCCGACGCCGCGGTGCGCCGCTACGGCAAGCTCGAGGAGCGGTTCCAGGCCCTCGGGGGCTACGCCGCCGAGTCGGAGGCCGCCCGGATCGCGAGCAGCCTCGGGCTGCCCGACCGGGTCCTCGAGCAGCCGCTGCGGACGCTGTCCGGCGGGCAGCGCCGGCGCATCGAGCTCGCCCGCATCCTGTTCAGCGGCGGCGACGCCGACGCGACGCTGCTGCTCGACGAGCCCACGAACCACCTTGACGCCGACTCCATCACCTGGCTCCGCGACTACCTCAAGAGCCACCCGGGCGGGCTGGTCGTCATCAGCCACGACGTGGAGCTCCTCGAGGCCACGGTCAACCGCGTGTTCCACCTCGACGCGAACCGGTCGGCGCTCGACCAGTACAACGTCGGGTGGAAGGCCTACCTCACGCAGCGGGAGACCGACGAGCGGCGGCGTCGCCGCGAGCGGGCGAACGCCGAGAAGCAGGCCAGCGCCCTGCTGGGTCAGGCCGACAAGATGCGGGCCAAGGCCACGAAGGCGAAGGCCGCGCAGCAGATGATCAAGCGTGCGGAGCGCATGCTGTCCGGTCTCGAGGAGACCCGGGCGAGCGACCGCGTCGCGAAGCTGCGCTTCCCCGAGCCGGCCCCCTGCGGCCGCACGCCGCTGACCGCCGGGGGGCTGTCGAAGACCTACGGCAGCTCCGAGGTGTTCACGGGCGTGGACCTCGCGGTCGACCGTGGCGCCCGCGTCGTCGTCCTCGGGTTGAACGGCGCAGGCAAGACCACGCTGCTGCGGATCCTCGCCGGGATCGAGCAGTCGGACACCGGGGGCGTGGTGCCCGGGCACGGGCTGCGGCTCGGCTACTACGCGCAGGAGCACGAGACGCTCGACACCGACCGCACGGTGCTCGAGAACATGCGCACGGCGGCTCCCGACCTCGCCGAGACCGAGGCCCGCAAGGTGCTCGGCTCGTTCCTGTTCTCCGGCGACACGGTCCACCAGCCGGCGGGCACGCTCTCCGGCGGCGAGAAGACCCGCCTCGCGCTCGCGACGCTCGTCGTGTCGGGGGCGAACGTGCTGCTGCTCGACGAGCCCACGAACAACCTCGACCCGGCGAGCCGGGAGGAGGTGCTCACCGCCCTCGCGTCCTACCGGGGGGCGGTCGTCCTCGTCACCCACGACGAGGGAGCGGTGACGGCGCTGTCGCCCGAGAAGGTGATCCTCCTGCCCGACGGGGTGGAGGACTCCTGGTCGCCCGACCTCGCCGACCTGGTCGCCCTGGCGTGAGCGGCGGGCCGGGGGGCGGGGCCTGGCGCGACCCGCGGCCGGGCGAGCCGGAGCCGGGCCGGGGCG
>JALYNB010000200.1 GCA_030773395.1 Actinomycetota bacterium | reverse complement strand
CGGCGTCTCGACGAGGCCCGCGGCGGCGAGCGCGCGCGTGACCTCGCGGCGGGCACGCTGCGCGGCGGTGAGCCCCCGGCCCGCGGGCGCCTGCGGCACCCTCGACGGGATGCTCTCGTAGCCCTCGAGCCGCAGCACCTCCTCGTCGAGGTCGGCCGGGTCGCGGAGGTCCGGCCGCCAGGACGGCGGGGTGACCAGCAGCACGTCGCCGCCGCCGGCTGCACCGGTGACCACGGAGCAGCCGACCTGCTCCAGGCGCCGCCGCACGACGTCGACGGGCACCTCGCGCCCGGCGGTGCGGGTGACGCGCGACGCGGGCAGCGGAACGGTGCGCGGTTCGCGGGGGGTTCCGACCTCCGTGGCGCCGGGCTCCGCGGTGGCGCCGCCGAGCTCGACGAGCAGGTCGACGGCCCGCTGGGCCGCGACCGGCGCGAGCTTGGGGTCGACGTCGCGCTCGAACCGCCGGGACGCCTCGCTCGGCAGCTTGTGGCGCCTGGCCGACCGGGCGATCGACACCGGGTCGAAGTGCGCGGCCTCGACCACGACCGAGGTCGTCGTCGCGGACATCTCGGTGGAGCCGCCGCCCATGACGCCCGCGATCCCGATCGGGCCTGAGCCGTCGGTGATCAGGAGGTCCTCGGGGTCCAGTGCCCGTTCGGCGCCGTCGAGCGTGCGCAGCCGCTCCCCGGCCCGCGCCCGTCGGACGACGACCTCCCCCGTTAGCCGGTCGCGGTCGTAGCCGTGGATCGGCTGACCGAGCTCGAGCATCACGTAGTTCGTGACGTCGACCGCGAGCCCGATCGGGCGCATGCCGGCCGCGCGCAGCCGGGAGCTCAGCCACAGCGGGCTGGGAGCGGTCGCGTCGAGCCCGGTGACGACGCGGGTGACGAAACGCGTGCAGCCGCTGGGGTCGTCCACCCGGACGGGCCAGTTCTCCCCCGGCCCCGGCTGGGGGACGAGGGCGGCCGGGTCGCGGAACGGCACGTCGTACGCCGTCGCGAGCTCTCGGGCGAGGCCGCGCACCGACAGCGCGTAGCCCCGGTCGGGCGTCACGGCCACGTCGAGCACCTCGTCGGCGAGCCCGAGCAGGTCGGGGGCCGGCTGGCCCACCGGGGTGCCCTCCGGCAGCACGAGGATCCCGTCGTGCTCGTCGCCGACGCCGAGCTCCCGCGACGAGCAGATCATGCCGTCGCTGACGTGCCCGTACGTCTTCCGCGCGGAGATCGCGAAGTCGCCGGGCAGGACGCTGCCCGGCAGCGCGACCACGACGACGTCGCCGGGGGCGAAGTTCGCGGCCCCGCAGACGATGCCCCGCGGCTCGCCCTCGTCGACCGCCACCTGGCACCAGCGGATCGTCTTGCCGTTCTTCTGCGGCTCGTCGGCGAACTCGAGCACCCGGCCCGTGACCACCGGGCCGCTCACCACTCCGCCGGCGGTCTCCACGCCCTCGACGACGAACCCGGCCCGAGTGAGCCGGCGGGCGACCTCCCGCGCCGTCTCCCCGGCGGGGACGTCGACGGCCTCGCGGAGCCACGACAGGGGCACGCGCATCAGCGGTCGCTCCCCGGCGTCGCGGGGGCCGAGAACGCCAGCGCGAAGCGGACGTCGCCCTCGACGATGTCGCGGATGTCGCGGACGTCGTGGCGGAACATCACGGTGCGCTCCAGGCCCATGCCGAAGGCGAACCCGCTGTAGCGGTCGGGGTCGACGCCGCAGGCCACCAGCACGCGGGGGTTCACCATCCCGCAGCCGCCCCACTCGATCCAGCCCTCGGACGAGCAGGTGCGGCAGGGCGCGCCGCCCGGCTCGGCCGACGACCCCCGGCAGACGTGGCAGAGCACGTCGACCTCCGCCGAGGGTTCGGTGAAGGGGAAGTGGTCGGGCCGCAGGCGGGTCACGACGCCCTCGCCGAACATCGCGGCGGCGAGGACGTCGAGCGTGCCTTTGAGGTCGGCCATGCTGATCCCCTCGTCGACGGCGAGGCCCTCGACCTGGCTGAACACCGGCGAGTGCGTCGCGTCGAGCTCGTCGGTGCGGTAGACGCGACCCGGGCTCACGACGTACACCGGCAGCGGCCGGTTGAGCAGCGCGCGGATCTGCACCGGCGAGGTCTGCGTGCGCAGGACGACGCCCGAGTCGGGCGAGCCCACGAAGAACGTGTCGCTCTCCGACCGCGCGGGGTGGTCGGGACCGATGTTCAGCGCGTCGAAATTGAACCACTCGGCCTCGACCTCGGGCCCCTCCGCGACCTCCCAGCCCATGCCCGTGAACACGTCGACGATCCGCTCCTGCACCAGCGACAGCGGGTGGCGGGCGCCGGGCAGCCGCCGGTCGGTGGGCAGCGTGACGTCGACGGACTCCTCGACGAGGGCGCGGGCGTCGCGTTCGGCCTCGAGCTCCGCCGTGCGGGCGGTCACCGCCTCCTTCACGGCGCGGCGCGCCGCGC
>JALYNB010000199.1 GCA_030773395.1 Actinomycetota bacterium | reverse complement strand
CCCCCGTCCCGGCGACCCGACGGCCGGGCCGGTCCGCGTCGTGGTGGCGCCGGTCCGCAGCGTCCTCCAGCCGCTGGTGGCGGGACTGGGCGACCTGGAGCCCGTTTCGCTGGTGACGGGACAGGAGGCGGAGCTCGACGACGTCGTCGACGCGCTAGCGGCGGCGGCGTACGCGCGCGTCGACCTGGTCGAGAAGCGTGGCGAGTTCGCGGTGCGCGGCGGGATTCTCGACGTCTTCCCGCCCACCGAGGAGCACCCGCTGCGCGTCGAGTGGTGGGGCGACGAGGTCGAGGAGGTCCGCACCTTCAAGGTCGCCGACCAGCGCAGCCTGGAGGCGGTCGCCTCCGGGCTGTGGGCGCCGCCGTGCCGGGAGCTGCTGCTCACCGACACCGTCCGCGAGCGGGCCCGCGCCCTCGCGCAAGAGCACCCCGAACTCGTCGACATGCTCGACCGGATCGCGGACGGGACGCCGGTGGAGGGCATGGAGGCGCTCGCACCCGTGCTGGCCGACGAGCTGCACCTGCTCGTCGAGGAGCTCCCGGCCGAGACCGTGGTCGTCGTCTGCGACCCGGAGCGCGTCCGGGCCCGGGCGCACGACCTCGTCCGCACCAGCCAGGAGTTCCTCGAGGCATCCTGGGCGACCGCCGCAGTCGGCGGGCAGGCGCCGGTCGACCTCGGGGCGGCGGCGTACCGCGACCTCGTCGACGTCCGCGACACCGCGACCGCGCGCGGGCTGCCCTGGTGGACGGTCACCCCGTTCACCTCGGAGGAGGAGGTCGAGGACGACACCACCGTCGTCGCGGCCCGCGCCGCCGAGGCCTACCGCGGCGACCTGGAGGCGGCCCTCGACGACGTCCGCGGCTGGCTCCGGGACGGCTGGCGCGTCGTGCTCGTCACGGAGGGGCACGGCCCGGCGAAGCGGCTCGTCGAGCAGCTCAAGGCCGCCGACGTTCCGGCCCGTCGGCCGAAGGGCGACGACGTCGTGACAGCGCCGGAGCTCGGTGTCGTGACCGTCGCCTGCGGCAGCCTCGGCACGGGCTTCTCCAGTGCGCTGCTGAAGGTCGCCGTCCTCACCGAGACCGACCTGACGGGGCAGAAAGGCGCGTCCACGAAGGACATGCGCCGGATGCCGAGTCGACGGCGCAACGCCGTCGACGTCCTGCAGCTGAAGCCCGGCGACCCCGTGGTGCACGAGCAGCACGGCGTCGGCCGCTACGTCGAGATGATCCAGCGCACCGTGCAGGGCGCGACGCGCGAGTACCTCGTGCTCGAGTACGCCAAGGGCGACCGCCTGATGGTCCCCACTGACGCGCTCGAGCAGGTCACCCGGTACGTCGGCGGCGAGGCCCCCACCCTGCACCGACTCGGCGGCAGCGACTGGGCGAAGGCCAAGGGCCGGGCGAAGAAGGCCATCAAGGAGATCGCCGGCGAGCTGATCCGGCTCTACTCCGCGCGGATGGCGAGCCCCGGCCATGCCTTCGGCCCCGACACGCCGTGGCAGCGCGAGCTCGAGGACGCCTTCCCGTACGTCGAGACGCCCGACCAGCTCGCCGCGATCAATGAGGTGAAGGGCGACATGGAGAAGCCGGTCCCCATGGACCGCGTGATCGCGGGCGATGTCGGCTACGGCAAGACCGAGATCGCCGTACGGGCGGCGTTCAAGGCCGTCCAGGACGGCAAGCAGGTCGCCGTCCTCGTGCCCACGACGCTGCTCGCGCAGCAGCACCACGGCACGTTCTCCGAGCGGTTCGCGCAGTTCCCGGCGAAGGTCGCGGTGACCTCGCGGTTCTCGTCGGCGTCGGAGCAGAAGGCGGTCCAGGACGGGCTGGCCGACGGGTCGATCGACGTGGTCATCGGGACCCACCGCCTGCTCTCGCCCGAGATCCGGTTCAAGGACCTCGGCCTGATCATCGTCGACGAGGAGCAGCGCTTCGGCGTCGAGCACAAGGAGGCGCTCAAGCGCATGCGCACGGCGGTGGACGTGCTGACCATGAGCGCCACCCCGATCCCGCGGACGCTCGAGATGAGCATCACCGGCATCCGCGAGATGAGCTCCATCCTCACCCCGCCGGAGGAGCGCCACCCCGTCCTCACGTTCGTCGGCCCGTACGACGAGAAGCAGATCGGCGCCGCGGTCCGCCGCGAGCTGCTCCGCGAGGGACAGGTGTTCTTCGTCCACAACCGCGTCGAGTCGATCGACCGGGTGGTGCGCAAGCTGCGCGAGCTCGTCCCCGAGGCGCGCGTCGTCAGCGCCCACGGGCAGATGGGCGAGCACCAGCTCGAGCAGGTGATGCTCGACTTCTGGGAGAAGAAGTTCGACGTGCTCGTCACGACGACGATCGTCGAGTCGGGCCTCGACATCCCGAACGCGAACACGCTCATCGTCGACCGCGCGGAGAACTACGGGCTGTCGCAGCTGCACCAGATCCGCGGCCGCGTCGGCCGGGGCCGCGAGCGCGCGTACGCCTACTTCCTCTACGCGCCCGACAAGCCGCTGACGGAGACCGCGCACGACCGGCTCGCCACGATCGCGCAGAACGCCGACCTCGGCGCCGGCATGGCCGTGGCGATGAAGGACCTCGAGATCCGCGGGGCGGGCAACCTGCTCGGCGGCGAGCAGTCGGGCCACATCGCGGGCGTCGGCTTCGACCTCTACGTGCGGCTCGTCGGCGAGGCGGTGGCGGACTTCAAGGGCGAGGCGCCCGACGAGCACGTCGAGGTCAAGGTCGACCTGCCGGTCGACGCGCACCTGCCGCACGAGTACGTGCCGGGGGAGCGGCTGCGGCTCGAGGCCTACCGGCGGATCGCCGGGGCGGCGGATTCCGCGGCACTCGCCGAGGTCCGGGCGGAGCTCCTCGACCGGTACGGCGCGCTGCCCGAGCCGGTGGAGAACCTCTTCGCCGTCGCGGAGTTCCGGGTGCTGGCGCGCGCGCACGGGCTCTCCGACGTCGGCGTGCAGGGCCAGCACGTGCGGTTCACGCCGATGGAGCTGCGCGAGTCGCAGCAGCTGCGGCTGAGCCGCCTCTACCCGGGCTCGCTCGTGAAGGCGGCGACGGGGACTGTGCTCGTGCCGCGGCCGAAGACCGCCCGGATCGGCGGGCAGCCGCTGCGGGACGTGGCCCTGCTGGCCTGGGCGAAGGACCTGCTGCAGGCCGTGCTGGGCGACGTGCCGGCACCGGTTGGTGCCGGTGCCGGTGCCGGTGCCGGTGTCGGTGCCGGTGCGGCGGCGCCGGCTGCACCGGCAGCCGCTCCCGCG
>JALYNB010000198.1 GCA_030773395.1 Actinomycetota bacterium | reverse complement strand
GTCCAGAAGGGCAACCACGGGAGCGCCATCGCCATCCCCTGACCCGCTGTTCATCCGGCAAGGCTCAGCGCAAGTGCATCTCCTTCGGCAGCAGCCCTCGCGCCGCGTCCGCCGCCACCGCCGCCCGGTCGCGTCCTGTCGCCGCCGCGGTCGCTGCCACCACCAGCCCCTCGACCAGCGGCCCGGGGGAGAGCACCACCCGCTGGCGGACGTCATCTGCCACCATCTCCAGCGCCATCTCCGCGGACAGCACCGCGCTGCCGAGGTCCATGAGCACGACGACCCCGTCCCCGGAGTCGGCCTCCTCGACGGCGCCGGCGATCGCGGTCGCGTCCGTACCGAGCGTGGTCTCGTCCAGGCCCGCGGCGACCTCGATGCGCACCTCGCCGCCCGACACCATCTCCAGCGCCAGCCGCTTGGCCTCCTCGCCGAGAGCGCGGCTGTGCGACACGACGACGAGCCCGACGGTCACGAGGCCGCCCCGCCGAGCGCGTCCGCCGCCGCGGCCAACAGCAGCGTCACCGACATCGCCCCGGGGTCGGCGTGACCGGCGCTGCGCTCACCGAGGTAGCTCGCCCGGCCCTTGCGCGCCACCAGCGGCACCGTCGCGTCCTGCCCCGACTCGGCCGCCGCTGCGGCCGCGCGCAGCGCCTCGGTGAGACCGCCGCCGCCGGCCACCGCCTCGTCGTACGCGTCCACGGCCGGCGTGAGCGCGTCGAGCATCGTCTTGTCGCCGACCGCTGCCTTGCCCCGCTGCACGACGCCCTCCAGCCCGGCGCGCAGCGCACGCCCGAAGCCGGCGGCGTCCAGCGACTCCTCGCTGCCGAAGGCCGTGGCGACGCGCAGGAAGAAGGTGCCGTAGAGCGGCCCGCTGGCTCCACCGACCGTGCTGACGAGCGTCATCCCGGTCTTCTTCAGCAGCGCGGCCGGGTCGGCCGGCGTCTCGGCGTCGAAGGCGGCGACGACCGCCCGAGACCCGCGGGCCATGTTCGCGCCGTGGTCGGCGTCGCCAATTGCCGAGTCGAGGGCGGTGAGATGGTCCTTCTCGGCGTCGACGCGCCGCGCGAACTCGCGCAGCCAGCGGTCGAGACCGGCAGCGTCCACGGCCTCCACGCTCAGACCCCCCAGCGCAGACCGGGCGTGCTGACCGGCGCGTCCCAGAGGTGGAGCAGGTCGTCGTCGGCCTTCAGCAGCGTGACGGAGCACCCCGCCATGTCGAGGCTGGTGATGTAGTTGCCGACGAGCGACCGGGCGACCCGCACGCCGGACCGTTCGAGGATGGCCGCGACCTCGCCGTACATGAGGTAGAGCTCGAGCAGCGGCGTCGCCCCCATGCCGTTGACGAAGGCGACCACGCCGTCCCCGCCGGTGAAGTCGAGGTCGGCGAGCACCGGCTCGACGAGCAT
Organism: Actinomycetota bacterium; assembly: GCA_030773395.1. Classification (GTDB taxonomy): domain Bacteria; phylum Actinomycetota; class Actinomycetes; order JALYNB01; family JALYNB01; genus JALYNB01. Next base: position 5,297 of record JALYNB010000198.1, on the reverse strand, counting down.
CGCGGCCACCTCGCGCGCCGGCGCGAGCGGCACCCGACGGCGGCCCGGCTCCCCGTGGATGCCGATGCCGATCTCCATCTCGTCCTCGGGCAGGTCGAACGTCGGGCGGCCGGCCGCCGGCACCGTGCACGACGTCAGCGCCATCCCCATGCTGCGCCCCTGGGCGTTGACCTTGCGGGCGACGTCCGCCACCTCGGTCAGGCTCCGGCCCTCCTCCGCGGCCGCCCCGGCGATCTTCTCGAGGAGGACCGTGACCCCGACGCCGCGACGCCCCGCCGTGTAGAGGCTGTCGGTCACCGCGACGTCGTCGTCGGTCACCACGGCGACGACCTCGGTGCCCACCTCTCCGGCCGCGAGCTCGGCGGCCATGTCGAAGTTCATGACGTCGCCCGTGTAGTTCTTCACCACGTGCAGGACGCCGGCGCCGCCGTCCACGCCACGGGTCGCCGCGACCATCTGCTCGGGCACCGGGGAGGTGAACACCTCGCCCGCGCAAGCGGCGTCGAGCATCCCGAGGCCGACGAAGCCGCCGTGCAGCGGCTCGTGCCCTGACCCGCCGCCGGAGACGATGCCGACCTTGCCCGAACGGGGAGCGTCGGCGCGGAACACGACCTTGTGCTCGTGGTCGACCCGGAGCTCCGGGTGGGCGGCGGCGATGCCCCGCAGTGCCTCGGCCACCACGTCGTCGGGGTCGTTGATGAGCTTCTTCATGCCGGCTCCTCCGGGCGCGGGACAGGGGCGGCGGGGTGCCGGCCTGCCAGCGCGCGGACGGTAGTCGCGTGATCAACGCTCCGACAAGGGTCCCGTGCCGTCCCGGGACCAGAACGCCGAGCACCACCAGCGGCACGTCGCCGGCCCCGCCCCGCGTGGCCGCGCTGCACGTTCTGACGCCGGCCCGCACCCGCCCGTACACCTGCCTGACACCACACGGCTGGTACAAGGGACGCTGACAGCCGAGACGGAGTCCGCCCGCCCCCGTGGGACGGCTCCGCGGGCTCGGGACCTCGACCAGCGGAGGCGTCGTGGACAAGCAGCAGGAGTTCGTGCTGCGCACGCTCGAGGAGCGCGACATCCGCTTCGTCCGGCTGTGGTTCACCGACGTGCTGGGGACGCTGAAGTCCGTCGCCATCGCCCCCGCCGAGCTGGAGGATGCGTTCAGCGAGGGGATAGGCTTCGACGGCTCGGTCATCGGGGGCTTCGCCCGGGTGTCCGAAGCCGACATGCTCGCCCGCCCCGACGCCTCGACGTTCCAGGTGCTGCCGTGGCGGCGGGAGTCCCCGGGTGCGGCCCGCATGTTCTGCGACATCGCGATGCCGGACGGGTCGCCGTCGTACACCGACCCGCGCTTCGTCCTCCGGCGTGCCCTGTCGCGCGCCGCGGACGCGGGCTTCAGCTTCTACATCCACCCGGAGATCGAGTTCTTCCTGCTCAAGCAGGCGCCGGAGGAGGGCGTCCCGCCGGTGCCGCTCGACAACGGCGGCTACTTCGACCTCACCCCGCACGCCACGCACGACTTCCGCCGCGAGGCGATCACCATGCTCGAGCGGATGGGCATCTCGGTGGAGTTCAGCCACCACGAGGTCGCCCCCGGCCAGCAGGAGATCGACCTGCGGTACGCCGACGCGCTGTCCACCGCCGACAACGTGATGACCTTCCGGCACGTCATCAAGGAGGTGGCGCTGCAGCAGGGGGTGTACGCGAGCTTCATGCCGAAGCCGTTCACCGACCAGCCGGGCAGCGGCATGCACCTGCACCTCAGCCTGTTCGAGGGCGACCAGAACGCCTTCCACGACCCGGGCGGGGAGTACGCGCTGTCGAAGGTGGGGCGCTCGTTCATGGCCGGTCTGCTGCGGCACGCGGCCGAGATCACCGCGGTGACAAATCAGTGGATCAACTCGTACAAGCGGCTCGTCGGCAACCAGCGGTCGGTGCACGAGGCGCCGGCTTACGTGTGCTGGGGGCACAACAACCGCAGCGCGCTCATCCGCGTGCCGCTGCACAAGCCCGGCAAAGGCGGGTCGACCCGGGTGGAGGTCCGCTCGCCCGACCCGGCGTGCAACCCCTACCTCGCGTTCGCGCTGCTGCTGTCCGCCGGGCTCAAGGGGGTGCAGGAGGGCTACGACCTCCCGCCCGAGGCCGAGGACGACGTCTGGTCGCTCACCGACGGCGAGCGCCGCGCGCTGGGGATCGAGGCGCTCCCGAACGACCTCGAGGCCGCGATCTCGGTCATGGAGCGCAGTGAGCTCGTGGCGGAGACCCTCGGCGAGGGCGTGTTCGACTTCTTCCTCCGCAACAAGCGGGCGGAGTGGGACGAGTACCGGGGCCAGGTCACGCCGTTCGAGCTGAGCCGCTACCTGCCGGTGCTCTGACCCTCGGGGGACGGGAAAGCGGCTTGGCGGACCGCTGCGACGCGACCACCATCGATCCCGTGACGTCGATGTCGGTGCAGACGGACCTCCAGCTCGCCGCGGGCCCCGGCCACCTCGATGAGGCCCTGCTCCGCGCCTGGCACGAGGCCCGTACGGCAACCCAGGAGCACGACGTCCCGGGCCTGCCGCGCGACACCTGGCCGGACGTGCTCGCCGACGCCCGCGTGGGCGACGCAACGCAGCGGGAGGAGGTCTGGGCGCTCCGGAAGGACGGCGCGGTCGTCGGCGGGTGCCGCCTGTCGCTCCCGCTCGCGGAGAACACCGACCTCGGCGAGGTCGACCTGTACGTCGTCCCGAGCGCTCGCGGCGAGGGACTCGGCCGCGCTCTGCTCGACCACGCCGCCGACCGCCTGCGCGCCGCGGGCCGCGCCCGGCTCGTGCTCTGGGGCCACCTCGAGCCCGTCGACACCGACGGACCGGGCTCGACGTTCGCCCGCGCGGTCGGCGCCCGCCGCGTCAGCGAGGACGTGCTGCGCACCCTCGACCTCACCCCGCAGAACCGGGCCCGCTGGGCGGCCCTGCGGGCCGAGGCGGAGGCGGCGGCGTCGGCGTACGAGGTCGTGACCTGGGAGGGGCCCGCACCCGACCACCTCGTCGAGGGCGTGCTCGCGCTGAAGGAGCAGATCAGCACCGACGCGCCGACGGACGACCTTGCCTGGGCGGGGGAGTCCTGGGACGTCGAGCGCCTGCGGGTCCTGGAGGCCGAGGCCGCGGCGAAGGGCCGGCGGCGCCTCGTCGCCGCGGCCCGGCACCGCGGCGACGGCCACCTCGCCGCCCTGACCGACCTGCTCGTCCCAGCCGCCGGGCCCGAGGAGGCCCACCAGTGGGACACGGTCGTGCTGCGCGCCGACCGCGGCCACCGTCTGGGACTGCTCGTGAAGCTCGCGAACCTCGGCCAGCTGCTGCGCCGCTGCCCGCGCACCCGCCGCGTGTCGACGTGGAACTCCGCGTCGAACGCGCCGATGGTGGCGGTGAACGACCGGCTCGGCTTCGCCGCCGCCGCCCGCAGCCCGGTCTGGGAGCTCGGCCTAGGCTGACCGCCGTGACCCGCGCGCTCGTGCTCACCCACTTCGACATCGATGGGCGGGACGAGCTCGCCGACTGGCTGACCGAGGCCGGGCTCGAGCTCGACGTGCTGCGGCTGCACGTTGGCGGCGCGGTGCCGGCGTCGCTGGAGGCCGCCGGCGCGGCCGTGCTGGTCGTGATGGGCGGGCCGCAGGCGGCGTACGACGATGACGTCCCCTGGCTCGCCGACGAGCTCGCGCTGATCCGGGGGGCCGTCGAGGCCGGGGCGCCCGTCCTGGGGGTCTGCCTCGGCGCGCAGCTGCTCGCCCGCGCGACGGGCGGGCGGGTCGCCCGGGCCGAGCGAGCGGAGGTCGGGCCGGCGCTCGTCGCCCGGCGGGACGCGGCCGCGATGGATCCCGTGTTCCACCTCGTGCCGTTCACGCCCGACGTCGTGCAGTACCACGGCGACGAGGTCGTGGAGCTTCCGCCGGGCGCGGTGCTGCTGGCGTCCGGGCTGTCGACGCAGGTGCAGGCGTTTCGCGTGGGCCGGCGGGCCTACGGGCTGCAGTTCCACGTCGAGGCCGGCGTCGACACGGTCGCCCGGTGGACGCGGGAGGAGCCGGGGCTGCTCGAGCGCGCCGGCACCGACGCGGAGACGCTGCTCGCCGGGGTGGCGGCCGTGCATGCCGACCTCGTGGAGGTCTGGCGGCCCGCCGCGCACCGGTTCGCGGCGCTCGCCACCGGCAGCCTCGTCGGGCAGGACCTGCTCGCGTGAGCGTCGAGATCCGGTCCACCCGTCTCGACGACCCCGTCGCCGCCAGGCTCATCGACGACCTGCAGGCCGACCTGACGGTGCGGTACGGCGAGCCCGACCCCGTCCAGACCCACGTCCAGGACTTCTGGCCGCCCCGGGGGATCTTCCTCGTCGCCTGGCTGGACGGCCGGCCCGTCGGCTGCGTCGGGCTGAAGGAGGTCGACACGGGGGTCGCGGAGCTCAAGCGGCTGTACGTCGCCCCGAGCGCGCGCGGCGCGGGCGTCGCGCGGGCCCTGCTGGCGGCCGTCGAGGAGCACGCCCGCGGCGCGGGTGCACGGGCGATCCGCCTCATCACCGGCGAGGCGCAGCCCGAGGCGGTGGCCCTCTACGCGTCTGCGGGCTGGCGGCGGGGCGAGCTGTTCGGCGCGGCGATCGAGTTCGGCTGGACGCAGGCGATCGTCTTCGAGCGCGACCTCGAGCCGCTGGGGGCGGCCCGCGAGGCGGGAAGCCGGCGGTGACCGTCAGCACGATCCCGGCCCCGGCCCGCTCCCGCCTCACGCGGCTGGGGTTCGCCGACCCGGAGCGGACGGTCCGCCTGCTCGGCGCCGCCCCGCTGGGCCTCGTCGACCCCGAGACCGGCGAGCCCGCGGACGCCGAGACGGCGGACGTCCTCGGGGAGATCGCGGAGGCCGCCGACCCCGACCTGGCGGTGACCGGGCTGAGCCGGCTCGCGGACGCCGTACCCGACACCGCAGCTCTGCTGGCCGCCCTGCGCGACCAGATCGGACTGCGACGGCGGCTGTTGCAGGTGCTGGGCGCGAGCAGCGCCCTCGCGGACCACCTGGCCCGTCACCCGGAGGACTGGCGGGTGCTGGCGGTCGACGAGGTCGCCACCGCGCGGCCGAACGCCCGGACCCTGGAGCGGGTGCTGCTCACCGCGGTGGGCGCCGACCCCAACTCCCCACCCACCGGCACCGGCGGATCGCGGGCCCGCGGCACTGGCCCGGAGGTGCTCGACGCGCTGCGGATCGCCTACCGCCGCCAGCTGCTCCGCCTCGCCGCCCGCGACCTCACCGGCGCGCTCACGGTGGAGGAGGTCGCCGCCGAGC
>JALYNB010000197.1 GCA_030773395.1 Actinomycetota bacterium | reverse complement strand
GACCTCCGCCGGCGCTGACCCGGACGGCTCGCGAGCGCCCGGCGTCCGGCGTCAGGAGTCCGCGACCGGCGGTCCCCCGGGTAGGCCTGCCCGCCCCGGCTTGCAGCAGCCCACGGGGCAGACCCGGTGCGAGGGCCCGATGCCACCGAGGGCCGGGCGCGGCCGCGCGGGGTCGGCCGCTTCGAGGACGAGCTCCCGGACCATCGTGACGAACCGCGGGTCGGTGCCGACGGTCGCAGCCCGGACGAGGTTCACGCCGAGCTCGGACGCGCGCTGCGCGGCCTCGGTGTCGAGGTCGTAGAGCACCTCCATGTGGTCGCTCACGAACCCGATCGGCACCAGCACCACGTCGCGGACACCCTGCCCCGCCAGCTCCTCCACGACGTCCACCACGTCGGGCTCGAGCCAGGGCTGGCTGGGCGGGCCTGACCGCGACTGCCAGACGAGCCGCGGGCCGCCGGCCCCCGCAGGCAGCCCCGCCGCCTCCAGCCCCTCGGTGACCAGCCGCATCGTCTCGACCAGCTGCGCGTCGTACGCGCCGCCGTACGGTCCCGCCGTCTCCGTCATCGACAGGGGCACCGAGTGCGCGGTGTGCAGCACCACGGCCGCCTCCCGCCGCTCGGCGGGGATCGACTCCAGCGCCCGCCGGGTCGCCTCGACCATCGGCGCGACGAAGCCCGGGTGGTTGAAGTAGTGGCGGGTCTTCTGCACCAGCGGTGCGCCCTCGCCCACCTCGGCGCGGGAGCGGGCGATGTCCTCCCGGTACTGCCGGCAGCCCGACCACGACGAGTAGGCGCTGGTGAAGAAGGCGACCGCGCCGCGGACGCCGTCCGCCTGCATCCGCCGGAGCGTGTCGGTCAGGTACGGGTCCCAGTTGCGGTTGCCCCAGTACACCGGCAGGTCCAGCCCGTTCGCGGCGAAGTCGGCCTCGACCGCGGCGAGCAGCGCCCGGTTCTGGTCGTTGATGGGCGACTTCCCGCCGAACGCGTAGTAGTGCTCCCCCACCTCCTCCAGCCGGGAGTCGGGGATGCCGCGGCCGCGGGTCACGTTCCGCAGGAACGGGACGACGTCGTCCGGGCCCTCCGGACCGCCGAAGCCGACGAGCAGGAAGGCGTCGTACGGCGTCGGCGTGGCCGTCCCCTCGCTCGTCAACGTGTCGCCCGGGGCAACCGGGTCCGGGGCGACCTCCTCGGGGACCGGCCGAGGCGCGTCCGGGCGGCGGGCTGTGGTCTCGGGGGCGCCGGCGCCCTCCCGGGCACGGTCGTCGGGCGCGGGAGAGGTCATGTCTGCGATCCTCCCGGCTGGCGTGGAGGTGGCGCCACTCACGGGCGCACGGGGAGGCAGCAGCGTGACGGACGACACGGGGAGGCCGGGCTCCCCGGGCGGCGAGTCGGAAGCGACCGTCGTGCGCGGCCGCTGGGCTCGGCTCGGGCTGCCCGGCCTCGTCGACCTGCACGTGCACTTCCTGCCGCCACGGGTCCTGGCCAAGGTCTGGGCGTTCTTCGACGCGCTGCGCGAGCCGGACGGCACGCCCGCCTGGCCGGTCCGGTACCGCGGCGACGACGACGAGCGGCTGCGACTGCTCCGAGCCTTCGGCGTCCGGGCGTTCCCGACGCTCTGCTACCCGCACAAGCCGGACATGGCCGCGTGGCTGAACTCCTGGGCCGCCGAATTCGCGGCGGCTGCGGGGCCGGACGTGCTGCCCAGCGCCACCGTGTACCCCGAGCCCGGCGCCCCCGCCTACCTGCAGGCGGCGCTCGACGCCGGCGCCCGCGTGGTCAAGGTGCACCTGCGGGTCGGGGACGTCGAGCCGCGCGACCCCCTCCTCGACCCCGTCTGGGGGCTGCTCGCCGAGACCGGCACCCCCGTCGTGGTGCACGCCGGCTCCGGCCCGCACCCCGGTCCGACGACCGGCCCCGCGCCGTTCGCGCAGGTGCTCGCCCGGCACCCGCGGCTCGTCGCCGTCGTCGCGCACATGGGCGACACCGAGTACGGCGAGTTCCTCGACCTCGCCGAGCGGTTCCCGCGCGTCCACCTCGACACCACGATGGCGTTCACCGACTTCACCGAGCGCCGCAGCCCCTACCCGCGCGACCTGCTGCCCCGGCTCGCCGACCTCGGCGACCGGGTCGTGCTCGGCAGCGACTTCCCGAACATCCCCTACCCGTACGCCCACCAGCTCGAGGCCCTCGAGAGGCTCGGGCTGGGCGACGACTGGCTGCGGGCGGTCTGGCACGACAACGGCGCCCGGCTCCTCGGCCTCTGACTGCACGGCCTCTGACTGCACGGCCTCTGACTGCGCGGTCTCCGAGCCGGCCGCCGGGTCAGGACCGCAGGCGCGCCCCGGTGCGCCGCTCGGCCTCGGCCACGGCCGCGTCCCGCGCGGTGACCGCCTCCGCCACGGTGAGCGTCCGGTCGGGCGCGCGGAAGCGGAGCGAGTAGGCGAGCGAGCGCCGTCCCTCCCCGACCTGCGGACCGGTGTAGACGTCGAACAGCCGGAGGGCCTCCAGGAGCGGCCCCGCACCTGCGCGGAGGGCGGCCTCGACGTCGGCGGCCGGGACGGCGGCGTCGACGACCAGCGCCACGTCCTCCTTGGCGACCGGGTACGTCGACAGG